>CAZXXV010000087.1:0-11481 GCA_964644725.1 uncultured bacterium | reverse complement strand
TCATCTCCTTGTACGCCTCGCCCCGGAACTTCTCGTCGACGCTGAACCGTGCGGCATCCCCCAGTTCGTCAAAACGCGGGTGCCGGAACCAGTATCCCGTCAGCCCGCCCGGCGAGAGGTGGCGCCACATCATGCCGTCCGGATCGCCCAAGGTCGATGTCGGGTCGCTCCAGCGCAAGCCCTTGAAGCTCCTCTCCCGGATTTTCTGCATCATCACCGAGTATTCCAGCACCTCCATCTTGACTTTGATGCCGACCTGGTCCCACATGGAAACCAGCGCCTCGCTCATCGCCTTGTCGTTCGCCAGGAAGCCATAGCTGGACTCCAGGGTGATCTCCTCCCCCTTGTAGTTCGCCTCTTTGAGCAGTTGCTTGGCCTTGTCCGGATCGTACTTGAGGGGCGGGAGACTCTCGTCGTAGTGGTTGTCCCCCTTGGCAATCGGGCCGTTGGCGACGATGCCCTGGCCGCGCCACATCTCCTTGACGATGGCCTCGCGATCAATGGCCAGGGAGAGGGCCTGCCTGACCTTGATATTGTCAAGGGGCGGCTTCTGGGAGCAAACGACCATCACGTAGAGACCGGCATAGAGAGCGCCTTCGACCTTGGTGGTGGGGTTCTTCGCCACCCGGTCCACGTGATCGGGCGGGAGCTTGGTGATGAGGTCCACCTCGCCCTTGAGGAGCGCGGCGAGGCGCGGGGCGATCTCGGGAATCGGCCGGAAGATCACCTGATCGGCGTCGATCTTGCCGCCCCAGTAATCGCGGTTCGCCTCGAGGACCAGGCGATCGTCCTTGACCCACGAGACAAACTTGATCGCGCCGCTCCCGATCGGCTTCGCGTTGAACTCGTCGGGGCCGATCTTCTCAAAATAGGCCTTGGGCATGATCTGGCCGCCGTAGAACGCGACCCGGGCCGGCAGGAGTGGATCCGGCTTCTTGGTGATGAAGTTCACCGTGTACGGATCGGGTGCCTCGACCCGGTCGACCGTGGTGAACACCGTGGTCACCACGCTCTTGGCCTTGGGGTCGATGGCCCGGTCGAAGCTGAATTTCACGTCGGCCGCCGTCAGCGGATCGCCGTTGTGAAACTTGACGCCAGAGCGGAGCTTGAATTGCCACATGGTCGGGTTGACGAGCTTATGCTCGGTCGCCAGCGAAGGATACAGCTTGCCGTCCCGGTGTCGGCTGAGCAGGTTGTCGTAGAGATTGAAGGTGACGCTGATGTCGTGGACCGTGGTGCTGAGGTGAGGATCGAGTTTGCTGATGTCGCCCGCCTGGGCAATGACGAGGGTGTTCTTGGTGGTTGTCTGGGCACCGACCACCCGCGCGAGGAGCCCCTCGGCGGCGGCCAGGCTGCCGACGAGCCCTACCGCCCGCGCGAGGAACCCGCGCCGGGTGATCTTCCCGTCCCGGAGCATCCGGGCCAGGCCGTCCACTGTGATGCCGTCGCGTTTGGCCCCTACGTCTTCCATGGTGGCTCCTCCTTTCCCGCACACGATGCGAGAAGACTGCGCCGCGGTGGAGTGATATACGGGCAGGGAGAACAAGAAGGCTCCGGCCGCCCTGCCCTAGTAGACCGGCGTGAGCCAGTGCTTGTACTTCGGGACAGACCCACGAACCACATCGTGATACAGCTTCCGGATCTGCCGGGTCACGGGCCCGATGGCCCCGTCCCCCAGCGGGTAGCGATCCACCGAGGTGATGGGCAGGACCTCGTAGGCCGACCCGCAGAAGAAGGCCTCGTCGGCGAGGTACAGCTCGGTCCGGTCGATCTCCCGCTCGAGGAGCGGCAGGCGTAGCTCGGCGGCGAACAGTTCGGCCAGGCTGGTGCGGGTGATGCTCTCCAGGATGCCGGCCGTGACGGGCGGGGTGAGGGGCCGGCCGTCGCGCACGACCATCAGGCACGCGCCGGGGCCCTCGGCGACCTTGTCCTGATCGTTCAGGATGATGGCATTGTCGTAGCCGTCCACTTGGGCCTGTACTGACACCAGCCGGCTCTGATGGTAGTTGGCGCCTGCCTTGACCCGCGGCGGCATGACGTTGTCCGAGATCCTCCGCCAGGCGCTGACGCAGCACGCGATGCCCCGCTCATCGTTCATCGTGCTCCGGCGTGGTGCTGCAATGATGAAGGCGCCCATGAAGATCTTGTCCGGTGTGAAGGCGAAGAGCGGCCCTTCCCCGAAGTAAGAGATAACTCTAACCTGAAGGTCCTCGCGGAAGCCGTTCCTGGCCACGAGTCCCGTGCAGGCCGCCGCCAGGTCAGCCTTGGAGTACGGGAGTGTCATCCGCATGATCTTCATGGACTTCCAGAGGCGCTCAAGGTGTTCCTCCAGGCGGAAGATGAACACCTGATTCTGCTCCGGACTGTGATACGCCCGCAGCCCCTCGAAGACATTGCCCCCACGCAGCACCGTGTCCGTGGACACATGAACCTTCGCGTCCGGCCAAGGCACGTACTCCCCATTCAACCAGATGAACTGCGCCGGATAGTTCGCCATGATGCTGACTCCTCTGCTTGATTGCCGTTGAATGACTGGTCTGTCCCTACGGAAAAGCCCTTTCGCCCCCCGTCCGTCAAGCGAATCTCCCACCTGCTACCACTCTCAAGCTATGCAAAGCCTGCCCGCTTGTCAAGAGAAGATGCGGCCGGGACCGGAGGGGGGCCGGCTGGCACCAGGATTGCGTTTCCATGGACTGATGTGTTAGGGTGTCGCGTCCGCATTTCTCCGCATTCACGCGCCTTCTCCCAGCGCGTGCAATTGAGGATTGACAGGCCAAGGGGCAACTGGATAAGGTGAGACGGAATCCTAACAGGTTGGAACGCATGCACAGGGACCACTGAGACTTCCGATGGCCGATCCTCAGGAGCCGTTCACACCAGACGAGGGCCAGGTGCCGGCCTACACGGGTCCCGAGCGACGTTCGGGGCTCGACCGGCGACAGAACCGGAACCCAGAGCCTCCTCCCGGGCAGGAGGAGCGCCGACACTCCATCCGCCGGAGAGCCGACCGGGTGTCCCTCGAGGAGACCATACGCATCGGTTTGCCCGGGCCCGGTGGACGCCTGTATCGAAGGGTCCGCATCGAGGTCCCGATAATCTGCCGACGCCTCGGGTCCGGCTCCTCGCCCAACGACCCGCCCCTGCGCGGCCTCACCCACACCCTGGCACCGGGCGGCCTGGGCATGATGCTGGAAGAGGAGTTTCGCGTCGGCACGCTCATGGAGGTCCTGGTTCGTTTTGAGGCGGACCTGCTGCCGGCGGACGTCCAGGTCGTGAGCGTGATCCCCCAAGGCACGAAGTTTCTTCATAACTGCCGTTTTACGCGGCTGGGGACGGCAGACCGCACGTGGTTGACCGAGTACCTGCGTATCCGCGATGCTCCGCCGGCCTGATTGGGGCCGGGGGTTGGGGGCCAGGGGTCGGGGGTTGGGACAGAAGGAATGAAACCTGTTGAGCTGACCCACAGGGCCACGAACAGAATGGGCCTCGCGCCAGGCATCCTGGCGCTCGGCCTCGCCATCGCCTGCACCCTGGCCATCGCCGCCGGACCGGGGCTGGCCGCGGATCGCCCGTTCGTGCACCGGCTCAGCAGCGAACCGGATTTGCTGGATCCGGGGAAGAGCAACAGCCTGCAGGCGGACCGGGTGATGTGGCTGCTGTACGATGCCCTCACCCAGCTTTCCGCCGACGGCACCCAGATGCTGCCCGCCCTGGCCGAACGATGGGAGCAGAGCGCCGACGGTCTCACCTACACCTTCACCCTGCGGCGCAACGTCCGGTTCCACGACGGGTCTGTGGTGGACGCCCAGGCCGTGAAGGTGAGCTATGAGCGGCAGTTCCTCGCAGGCTCACCCTTCTACTCCACCTCTCCGCCCAACGCCTACGAGCGCGTGCTGTCGGGGCTGGTGAAGGAGATCCACGTCCTGGACCCCCAGACGGTCGCCATCACGCTCCACTACTCTCGGCCCCACCAGTTTGCCATCGTGAAGATCGTCAGCCCCCAGGCCCTCACGCGCCACGGGCTTCACCTGACGCGGACGCCGGTTGGGACGGGTCCCTTTCGCCTGGAGCGTTGGAACCACAACCAGATCGTCCTGACGCCCTTCACCGAAGCCTGGCATGGGCGCCCGCGGCTGAGCCAGGTGGTCTTCGTCTTTGTCCCGGAGACCCAGGTCGCCATGGAGCGATTGGAGGCTGGCGACTATGATCTCGTCTCCGAGGTGCCGCCGCATCTCTTCGAGCGGCTGGCGGCCAACCCCTCGCTCCGGCTGGTGAAGGTGGGCGGACTCAACGTCCGGTTCCTGGGGATGCAGACGGAACGGCCCGCCCTCCAGGACCGGCGGGTCCGCGAGGCGATCGCCCGGGCAGTGGATCGGGAGCGGCTAGCCACCTACTTGGGGCGCGGGGCCATGCTGCCGGCGCGGGGCCCCTTGCCGCCCGCCAGCCTGGGCTATGATCCACAGATCCGCCAGCCCGCCCATGACCCCCAACGGGCCCGCGCCCTCCTCCAGGAGGCGGGCACGGGCACGGGCTTGACGCTGCGCCTGCTGTACAACGCCTCCCTCGAGGACTGGTCCGAGGTAGTTCAGGCCGTCCGGTCCGACCTGCGCAAGGTGGGCATCGGCGTCGAACTCCTCGGGGCCCGTGACTGGAAGTCCTTCCACGAGGAGCGCCGGAAGGGGGAGCATGACCTGTATCTGTACGGCTGGTTCGTCAGCACTCCCGATCCCGAGCGGTTCCTCTTCCCCCTCTTCCAGTCCAAGTCGCCGGACAATTTCGGACACTTCAGCAACACGAAGGTGGACGATCTGCTGGCCCAGGCGCGTCAGCCCATGGAGGATGCCCGGCGGCTCCGGCTATACCGCGAGGTCACCCGGTTGGTCGTGAACGAGGTGCCGGCCGTCTTCCTGTTCCACCAGATCAGCATCGCGGCGCACCACGCCCGAGTTGCCGGGTTGGCCATGAACCTCTACGGACTGCCCCAGGACAAGCTCGTCAACGTGGAGGTCCGCTGACGCGGGAGGCCCATGAGCCGGGTGGCCCCTCTCCGGGAACGATACCGGCGGCTGCGCCTGCAGACTCGTTTCGCCCTGCACATCATCCTGTTGGTGGCAGTGCTCTTTGCCCTCCTGATCCCCGCCGTCCTCTTGATCCAGGAGTCGGCGATCCTGGGAACGGCGCGAGATAACGGTCTCCGCCTGGTGACCATCTTCGCCTTCAGCAGCGTGCCAGCCCTAGTGGCGGATGATTTCCTCGGGCTCCGCCAACTGGTCAACAGCCTGAGCCAGGAGGGAGACGTCCGCTATGCCTTGATCCTGGATCTGGACGGCCGGGTGCTGATCCACAGCCGCGTGAGGGAGACCGGGGTTCTCTATCAGGACCCCCTGACCCGACGCGCCCTGGCGGCGACCGCCCCGCTCTTCCAGGAGGTACGCACCCCGCAGGGCGAGGTTCTCTACGACTTCGCGACGCCGGTCCTGGTCCTGAACCAACGGCGGGCCGTGGCGCGGGTCGGGATCTCCATTGCCGACGAGATGCGCCTGATCCGCCGGACCCGGAACACCATCCTCAGCCTGGGCGTGCTCACGCTGGTGGGGGGGCTGGTGTATGCGCACTTCCAGGCGCGTCGGCTCACCCGACCAATCCAGGCGCTGGCCCGCGGCGCCCGCGCGGTGGCGCTGGGGGAACTCGGCCACCGGATCACGCTGGACCGGCAAGACGAGGTGGGGCACCTCGCCGAAGCCTTCAACCGAATGGCCGAGTCCCTGCGGGCCCGTTTCGAGGTGGACCGGGAACTCTCCTCCACCCTGAACCTCCAGATGGTGCTGGCGACCCTGGTGCGCCACGCCCAACGGCTCTGCGATGCGGACCTTGCCTTCCTGGCGTATCGAGAGCGCGACGCATCCCACGCCGCCGTCGCCGCCTGCGCCGGCGCCGTCGGGTCGGCGATCCACGACTGGATCATCCCGGTCGGCCAGGGGCACGCCGGCGGGGTCCTTCAAAGCGGCCGCATCCTTGCGCCCTCCCTTCCCGCACCGGACGCCGATCCGCAGGAGGCCCGCATTCTTGCCGAGGAGGGACTACTGGCCTTGATCCTCGTCCCCATCAACCTGCAACAGACCTGCGTCGGGGTGCTGGGGATCGGCCGGCGGCACGCGGGAGGCTTCGGCGAGGGTACGGTCGAGATCCTCCAGCGGCTGGCGGATCAAGCGGCGGTGGCGCTCGCCAACGCCCTCGCCTACCGCGAGATCGAGTTGCTCAACCTGAGCCTGGAGGCCAAGGTGGACGAGCGGACCCGGGACCTCTCCGAGGCCAACGCCGCGCTTGAGGCCTCACACGAGAAACTCAAGGCGCTCGATCGGCTGAAGTCCGAGTTCGTGTCCAACGTCTCCCACGAACTGCGGACTCCTCTCACGGCCATCCGGATGGCGGTGGACAACCTGCTGGATGGCGTGACCGGAGAGGTGACCCCAACGCTGCAGCGCTACCTCGCCCGGATCAAGAACAACACGGACCGCCTGGTCCGCCTCATCGCCGATCTCTTGGATCTGTCGCGGATCGAGGCTGGCCGTGTCGAGCTGCACCCCACCGCGATTTCCGTCGGGGACATCATGCAGGAGGTGGCCGAGGGCCTGCGGCCGATGGCCGTGCAGAAAGGGGTGGAGCTGGCGGTCCTGCCTCCGGCCTCGCCCAGCCTGGCGTTCGCCGACCGGGACAAGCTCCAACAGGTCTTGATCAACCTCGTGGAGAATGCGGTGAAGTTTACCCCGTCCGGAGGGCGGGTGGGGCTTTCGGCCAGGACGCTCTCGACGAATGCGGAATTCGGAACACCCAAAGGGTACCCGAATGCGGAATCAATGGCCACGGCCACTGCAGCGATCACGGGCTCGCCCGGCGCGGATCGGCCGTGGATCGAATTCAGCGTGGAGGATACGGGGCAAGGGATTCCGCCCGAGGAACTCGACGCCATCTTCGACAAGTTCCACCAGGTGCGGCGCGATGGACAGGGCAAGACCCAGGGAACGGGCCTGGGCCTGGCCATCGCCAAGAGCCTCATCGAGTTGCACGGGGGCCGGATCCGGGTGGAGAGCGAGATAGGACGCGGCAGCCGCTTCGTGTTCACCGTACCCGCGACAGAGGCGCGATCGCGCATCGAACTCCAGGAGGAGGCAGGAAGGCGACCATGACCAGACCGCGCAGCCGGATCCTCGTGGTGGACGACGACCCCGACATCCGGGAGCTCCTCTCCGATCGCCTTCAGCTCATGCGCCTGGAGGTGGCCTGCGCCGGCGACGGCGAGGAGGCCCTCGCGCTCCTCCGCCAGGAAGCGCCCCCGCTCACCCTCCTCGACCTCCAGCTCCCCCGCGTCAATGGCATGGAGGTCCTCCAGGCTATTCGCCGCGAGGGGATCGACACGACGGTGATCGTCATCACGGCGTGGGCAACGCCGGAGCGAGCCGTGGAGGCCATGCGGGCCGGCGCCTATGACTTCATCCCCAAGCCGCTGGACCCCGCGCATCTGGAGGTGGTGATCAACAAGGCACTGGAGCGGGACTCGCTGCGGGAAGAGAACCGGCTCCTGCACGGCGAGCTGGATAGTCTGGACCGGCCGCTCATCGGAGAGAGCCCGGCCATCCAGGACGTGGTGCGCACGGCGCAGCAGGCCGCCGCCAGCAATGCCACGATCCTCCTCCGGGGAGAGAGCGGGACCGGGAAGGAGATCCTGGCCCGGGCCATCCATCGCTGGAGCCCGCGAAGGAACCGTCCGCTGGTGACCGTGAACTGCGTGGCCCTCTCCGAGGAACTGTTGGAGAGCGAGCTGTTCGGCCACGAGAAGGGTGCCTTCACGGGCGCCCACCAGAGGAAGCAGGGCAAGGTCGAGCTGGCGAACAGCGGGACCTTGTTCCTGGACGAGATCGGGGACATCCGCCCGGCTCTCCAGGCAAAGCTCCTCCGGCTGATCCAGGAGCAGGAGTTCGAGCGGGTTGGCGGCACGCGGCCCATCCGGGTGGACGTGCGATTCGTGGCGGCCACAAATACCGATCTAGAACGCGCCATGAAGGAGGGACGGTTCCGGCAGGACCTGTACTATCGGCTGAACGTTGTGACCCTCGTCCTTCCCCCACTCCGCGAGCGAAAAGGGGATGTCGAGCCCCTGGCCCGGCACTTTGTCGAAAAGTACAGCGCCGAACTGAAGCGGCCGCCGAAGCCGGTCTCGCCCGCTGCCCTGGCGATGCTGACCGAGTACGATTGGCCGGGCAACGTCCGCGAGCTAGAGAACGCGATCGAGCGGGCAGTGGTCCTGTCCACCGGCGCCGAGATCGGTCCGAAGGATCTGCCGATCCTCAAGGGCGAGCCAAGCGATGAAACCTCCGAGGAGTCGGCCGGCACCTATCACGAGGCGGTGCTGCAGTTCAAGCGCGAGCTGTTGCGATCGGCCCTGGCGCGCGCCAACGGGAACCAGACGCGGGCGGCCGAGACCCTGGGGTTGCAGCGGACCTACCTGTCACGCCTGCTGAAGGAGCTCGGGGTCCGCGATTCCTGAGACCAGCCCCCCCCCGGATAGGTCCAAAGTTTCCTGGGAACGAAGCTAGCCTCCGTTCCCTCCGTTCTCGAGGTGGTTGTTCACCACGCTGCTGAGCGATGCCATGAACTGATCCACTTCGCCCCGCTGCATGTGGCCGGTGATCTCCACGACGATCTTCACACCCAGCTTTTCCTTCTTGGTCCCCTTCGTCTTCGGCATCTTCCTCCTCCGTTCACGTTGTGGGATAAGAGGGCTCCTCTCCTGACTGAGGTGAGGCCCCCGTCCCCGTTATCTCCGGTCACATTTCCTGCTCTTCCGGTGGGATCGCGCCTCACGTTCTCTTTCCGCTCCCAGACGATTTGCCGTGAGGGGACGGGGGGGAATCTCACGATGAAGCGGTCGGCGTAGTCGGTCACCCGGCGTGTGCGGGGGTTCACGCGAACCCACCAGCCCTCGCATTTGTCCTCCTTGAAGATCGTCCAATCGCTGCGGTCGGGGAGTTTGGCACCCTCCTCTACCGAGAACCACGCGTTCTCGAAAGCCTCGGCGTCCAATTCCCATCCCCGGGCGATGTGAATCAGTTCGTGAAACAAGACCGCGGGGAGTCGAACGATGCGTGCCCGTGGCTCAGGCAGGAGGGCCTTGGAACAGAGGAGAATGCGGTAACCGGCGCTGCGCGCATAGGGCTCGTGGCAGACGCCTTGGGTGCCCCCATAGACGAGATCCACGGTGGGGCGATCTCCCGTGAGGATCGCCTGGAGTTGATCGCGAAGATCGTGGGGGATGGGGCCCGGAGGATGCTGGAGACGTTCCCGGATCAGGGCGAGGCAGCGGTCAATGGCACGTTTCTGCGAGGGAGAGAAACCACTGATGCGAAGAGCCATGGCGCCTCCAATCGGGGATCTGGCAAAGGGCCAACTGGGATCCTGTAGGCCCGGTTGCCGAGTCGCCCGATTGCCAGATCCCCTGAGCCGCCTGAGGCGGGCTGCATTCCCTTGGCGTGTTCGAGTCAGATATCCTCATTCCCCGGTATTGTCAAGGCTGAATGCCAGGCGTGTTCGCATAGGACCCAATCTCGCTTTAGCAGACGCCATACTCCGTCCCCAGGTCCCGCAATAACTCCTCCTGCATCTCGGTCAGTCCCCGCCCGGCTGCAACTCGCTCTTGCAGTTTTCTCACCGTGTCGGCCCTCTTCTGCGGTAGCTGTCCCGCCTCCGCCTTCTTCAGCAGTTCCTCCAAGACCTGCTCGATTGCCATTTGCCTCTGGATCATTCGAGTTCTCCGTCTCGCTAGCGGTCCACCCGGTACTTCGCCACCACCCGAGGGTCCAGTTCGACGCCCAGTCCCGGCCGGTCGCTGAGCTCGATGTGGCCCGTCCGGTCCACGACCAAGGGGTCGCGGACGAGGTCGGCCATCAAGGGATGGGCCGGGAAGACCATCTCGGCCATGCTGGCATTCGCGACAGCTCCCAGCAAGTGGACCGCAGCCCCAACGGCGATCGCCGAGCCATGAATGTGCAGGGCCAGCGGCAGGTTCCAGGCCTGGGCGAGGTGCGCGATCTTCAGACCCTCCGTCAGGCCGCCACACCAGGCGACATCCGGTTGGACGAAGTGAATGGCCCTGGCGGCGATGTAGTCCCGGAAGCCCACCTTTCCGTAGGTACAGGTCTCGTAGCCCGCCACCGGAATCGCGACCTTGGCCGCCACCTCGGCGCTCCCGGCCACATCGTCGGGGCAGACCGGCTCCTCATACCAGTAGATGTCGAATGGCTCCATCGCCCGACCCATCTTGATGGCCGTGGGGACGTCCCAGGCCCCGTTCGCGTCAACCATCAGGCGGACGTCCGGCCCGATCGTCTCGCGGACCGCCCGGACCCGGGCGAGATCCTCGGCCAGTGAGACCTCGCACACGCCCCGATGCGCCATGGCGCGCAGGGGGCTCCACTCGATATCACTGCTCCGCCCCACCTTCATCTTGACGGCGCGAAAGCCGTGCTGGCAGTAAGCGCGCATCTCGTCGCAGAGTTCCCGGAGGCCCTTGCCTTCCGCATAGAACCCCCCGGTGGCATACGCGGGAACCCGGCGGCGGTAGCCCCCCAGGAGGCGCCACAGGGGCATCCCGCTCATCTTGCCCCGCAGATCCCACAGGGCGATGTCAATGCCGCTCATGGCGGCGATGAGTACGCCGCCGCGCGCGTGCTTGTAGGCGCGCTGGTGCATGTGCTCCCACAGCCGCTCGATCTCGCGCGGGTCCTCGCCGAGGAGGTGCTCCCGGAGCTCACCCTCGACGACCACCTGGGTCGAGCGGAGCGGGCCGCCGAAATGGGCCGCCTCACCCAGGCCGATCAACCCATCGTCGGTCTCCACCTCGACGAGGAGCGCGGGCTTCGTGGCCATGATGTAGTTGGCGTCGAAGACGGGTTGCGGCAGGGGGTACTCCAGCGGGATCGTTCGCACGTCACGAATACGCATGGCAGGCCTCCAGCGATCAAGAATCTTTCCCTTGAGATGGAGGGCCAGAGGATCGCACGGCAGTCTAGGCGCCACCGACGGACCTGTCAACCCCGATTCCCAATCTCTGCACCCACCCCCGACCCTTGGCCGCATCGCCTTGGTCGGATTCCCGCGGGCTTTACTGCTCTTGGGGGTGTCCTGTTTCCGATCCAAAGTTGTGGTGTGCCTTGGAGTGGTCATGAGGTTCCTCGGATCAACCGGCTGGGTGGCGCTTCTTGTTCAATCTCTTACGGTCTTTTCTTTCCTCGTTGGTCCGGGCGTGAGCCTCCTGGCCGTGGGGATCTTGTGGGCGCGCGGCCGCCGGCGCAGCAGTCCCTCATCCCACTCATCTCCCAAGCATCCAGGCTTCTAGCCCCCCGCATTTCCGCCACTCTATCCAAGGATTATCCTCTCCCGGCAACGCATACTCATAGTTGCATAATTTAGACGGTCTACCACTTC
>CAZXXV010000086.1:9711-11613 GCA_964644725.1 uncultured bacterium | reverse complement strand
CGGGCCTGCCACGGCCCGGCCCCACGGGGGCTGTCGCGAGTCGCCTTCCGGCTCGCCTTGCAGCGCCCGCCGTGACCACCGAGCATGTCGCGGCCCCGTCGTGTGAGTCAAGGGAAATCTATGGTGGGTCGGCGGCCGGAGAGGTTTCTGTCAGGACTGGCGATGGGACTCCCAGGCGGGTCCCCCTCCGGATTGACCTGCCATGAAACACGGCGGGGACTGCCTTCGTACTATTAAGTGAATGCTTACCAGGCGAGAGAAACGGGTCCCTGCAGCACACATGAGAATGACAGGCTTCTCAGGAAGGAGGACTCCGATGCGAAAGATCCTTGCGATAACCCTGGTGAGTGGCTTGTTGCTGGCGACCTTCCCCGGGGTGGCCCTGGCGGGGGACACTCACGCTGTCAGAAATCGGTGGGCGGGGGCTGCCATCGGCGCGGCGGCGGCAGTGGTCGGCGGCGTCCTCTTGAACGCCCTGCAGGCGCCTGCGGTCACCCCGCCTGCGACCTATGCGCCACCCCCGGCCGTCTACGCCCCGGCGCCCCAGGTTGTGTACACCACGCCACCACCGGTAGTGTATGCGCCACCGACGGTTGTGTACTCCGCGCCGCCAGTGGTCTATACGCCTGCCCCCGTGGTGGTGCACCGGGTATGGGGCCCTCCGGGCCACTGGGACCGGGGGCACTATAACCATGGGCGGGGCTGGGACCGCCACTGACCTCGTGCCGTCTGCTTGCCCCTCCCCTCTCCCGTCGAGAGAGGGGAGGGGATCGCGAGATCCGAAGGCTGTGCGCCGCAATCAATCGAAATTGGCACGAGGCATCGGAAATCTGTCCGCGGGAGTTGCACGCGCCTTTGAAATAAGGAGAGTGCAGAATGCGGAAGATTGGTCCGGGCCGGCTGCTCGGAATCCTGATGGCCCTCGGGCTGGCGATGCAGCTCGTGCCCTACGGGCACGCCCGCACCAACCCGCCCGTCCGGAAGAAGCCGGCCTGGGACAGCCCGACGACGCACGACCTGGCCGTTCGGGCTTGCTACGACTGCCACAGCAACCAGAAGGTCTGGCCCTGGTACGCGAAGGTCGCCCCCGTCTCCTGGCTCATTCAAAGCGATGTGGACAGGGGCCGGCAGACGCTGAACTTCTCCGAGTGGGACCGACCCCAACGGAAGGCCTCCGAAGCGGGCAGGCGAACCCAGCGGGGCTCGATGCCCCCCTGGTACTACGTCATGATGCACCCGAAGGCGAATCTCTCCCCCTCCGAGAAGCAAGCCCTCGTGCGGGGGCTCGAGGGGACTCTCGCGAAGGACCGATCGGTGCCAGCGCAGGCCGAGGAGCGGGACACCGAGAAGCGGGAAGGGTAGAAGGCCATGCTCAAAGTGGGAGACTGCGTGGCCAACTGGGTCAATTTGCCGAGGAACCCTCGGTGTCGATGTGGCAGCCGGAGGGGCTCCTGTCGGGGCTGGAATGATGTGACCCAAGAGGGGTCCCGGTGTCATTGGCTGGCCTACGGCCCCGCCCCCCGCGATGGCCGTTGGTTTTGGTAACCGTGAAGGAACTTTTTACTTTTAACGCAACGTCCCCTCCCATGAATGCATTGAGATTTCGGAGATAGACAATGCTTGCGCATCTTGTATGAGGCGCCCAGCATCGGTCTATTCTGGCTTCCGGGTTTGAACCCAGTTGGCCTCGCAGCCTGGGCTTGCCAGAGCCCTATTGGTGGTAGTGGAAGCTCTCGGCGAGGTAGGGGTCGCCGATTGGGACGAGGGGGGGTCGGCCCAGGGTACGGAAGACGATGAGGGCGGTGAGCGCCAGGGCGCCGGGATCGAGCGGGGGGCAGGTGGTGGCGGCCGGAAGGTATTGGTATGCATGACCTCCCCGGCCTGTTGCGCGGCCTTGAGTTT
>CAZXXV010000086.1:0-9611 GCA_964644725.1 uncultured bacterium | reverse complement strand
GCCGGAAGGTATTGGTATGCATGACCTCCCCGGCCTGTTGCGCGGCCTTGAGTTTTTTCGCGTTCTGGTATAGGGTCTCGCCCGAGGATGTGATCCGCCCATGGATCCGATCTTACTTTCCCGCATTCAGTTCGGCCTGACCATTTCCTTCCACTATATCTTCCCGCCGCTCAGTATCGGCCTCGGTGTCATCCTGGTGCTCATGGAGGGCCTCTACCTCGAGACCCGGGACCCACTGTTCCAGCAGATGACCAGGTTCTGGGTGAGGGTTTTCGGGCTGACCTTTGCGCTGGGAGTAGCGACCGGCGTCGTGATGGAGTTCCAGTTCGGCACGAACTGGGCCGCCTACTCCCGTTTCGTAGGCGACGTGTTCGGCAGCGCCCTGGCAGCGGAGGGCATCTTCGCCTTTTTCCTGGAATCGGGCTTCCTGGCCATCCTTCTGTTCGGATGGGACAAGGTCAGTCCCCGCGTGCACATGTTCTCCACGTGCATGGTGGCCCTGGGGGCCCACTTCAGCGCGGTCTGGATCGTCGTGGCCGGCTCGTGGATGCACACGCCGGCCGGGTTCCACGTCGTCCAGTCGGCGCTCCGCTCCCGCGCAGAGATCGTGGACTTCTGGGCCATGGTCTTCAACCCGTCGGCGATGGTTCGGCTCACGCATACCGTCCTGGGGGCCTGGCAGGCGGCGGCCTTCCTCGTGCTCAGCGTGAGCGCGTTTTACCTGCTCAAGCGCCGGCACGTCGAGTTCGCCAAGACCTCGATGAAGATCGGCCTGATCGTGGCGATCGTGGCATCCCTGGGATCCCTCGTGACCGGCCATTCCAGCGGGCAGGTGGTCGGCCGCTACCAGCCGGCCAAGCTGGCGGCCATGGAGGGGCATTTTCCGGCGTCCGCCCCCGCTGGTATGTACCTCTTCGGATGGGTGAACGAGGCGGATCAGCGCGTCACGGGGCTCAGCCTTCCGGGAATGCTGAGCTTCCTGGTCCACGGCGATACGACCAAGCCAGTCACCGGGCTCACCGCCTTCCCGCCCCAGGATCGGCCACCCGTGAATCCGGTCTTCCAGGCCTTCCATGCGATGGTGGGCATCGGGACGGCGCTGATCGGGCTCGCCCTGCTCGGGGCGTTTCTCTGGTGGCGGGGGACGTTGTTCGAGACGCGGTGGCTGCTGTGGATCTTGGTTTTCGCTGTCCTGGGGCCGCAGGCGGCCAACCAGCTCGGCTGGTTCACCGCCGAGGTCGGGCGGCAACCCTGGATCGTCTATGGCCTGATGCGGACGGCGGCCGGGGTGTCGCCCTCCGTAACCACGGGGCAGCTCCTCGCATCCCTGGCGCTCTTCACGCTGATCTACCTGGCGCTGTTCGTCCTGTTCATCTACCTGCTGGACCAGAAGATCCGTCACGGCCCCCTGGCCGACGACCTGGAAATGGCCTATCACCGCAGATGACCATGGCACTCGATCTCAACGTGATCTGGTTTGGCCTGGTCGGCATCCTGCTGACCGGATACGCCATCCTGGACGGATTCGACCTCGGGGTCGGGGCGCTTCATCTGCTGACCAGGAAGGACGAGCACCGGCGACTGATGATCAATGCCATCGGTCCCGTGTGGGACGGGAACGAGGTATGGCTGGTGACGGGCGGCGGCGCGCTCTTCGCGGCGTTCCCCGAGGTGTACGCAACGGTCTTCTCCGGGTTCTACCTGGCCTTCATGCTGCTCCTCTGCATGCTGATCTTCCGGGCCGTGGCCATCGAGTTCCGCAGCAAGCAGCCCATGCGGTGGTGGCGGCAGATGTGGGATGTTAGCTTCTCAGTGGCCAGCATCGGAGGCAGCCTGCTCCTGGGAGTGGCCTTCGGCAACGTCATCTGGGGGGTGCCGCTGAACGGACAGAGGGAATTCGTGGGGTCCTTCGTGGGCCTGCTCAACCCGTACGCCCTTCTGGTCGGCGTCACGACGGTCGCCCTGTTCATGATGCACGGGGCGATCTACGTGGTGCTGAAGACGGAAGGCGAGTTGCACGAGAAGGCTCGGGGCTGGATCAACAACACCATCATCTTCTTCATCATCTGCTACGGGCTGACCACCATGGCGACGCTGCTCTACGTCCCCCACATGAGCCAGCACATGCGGGCCTATCCGGTATTCTTCGCGGTCCCCGTTCTGACCATGCTGGCAGTCGCTAACATCCCCCGGGAGATCTACCACGGCCGCGACTTCTTGGCCTTCCTCTCCTCCGGCGCCACCATGGTGGGGCTGATGGCCCTCGTGGCCATCGGCATCTTCCCTAATCCGGTGCTGTCCCGGCCAAACCCCGAATTGAGCCTGACCATCTACAACGCCGCCTCCTCGCCTAAGACGCTGACGATCATGCTTATCATCGCGGCGATCGGCGTCCCCATCGTCCTGGCTTACACCAGCAGCATCTATTACATCTTCCGCGGCAAAGTGAAGCTCGACCCGACGAGCTATTGATCGCCCGGCGGGATGCCAGGAGATGTGGCCAGCAGCAATCCCTGCTGGAGTTGACCCGCCCGGTCCTTCTCTGCTAAGTGTACACTGAAGGCTTGAATCGAAGTCCTCACGGGATGATACATGGGAAATGACGCACGCCTGCGAGGCTCGTGTGTTCCTTGACGTGTATTAGCGAGGAGGTAAGAACACCATGTCCAGGCCACGGTTTCGGATTGCTTATCTCGCCCTGACTGTTCTGTTCGTTCTTCCCGTTTCCAGTTTGGCGCAGGAACTCAAGGCGATTCAGCTTTCGGCGCCGCAGACGGACGGCGGCCGGCCGCTGATGCAGGCTCTGAAGGATAGGGCGTCGTCCAGGAACTTCAGTCCTGAGAAGCTACCGGTCCAGGTCCTTTCCAACATGCTGTGGGCTGCGTTCGGGGTGAATCGCCCGGAATCGGGCGGGAGGACCGCGCCCTCCGCCAGCAATTCACAGGAGATGGACATCTACGTCGCCATGGCGGACGGTCTTTACCTGTATGATGCGAAGGCGCACCTGTTGAAGCCTGTCCTGGCTGACGATATCCGGGCGCTGACGGGTCGCGAGGCGTTCGTGAAGGAAGCGCCCGTGAACCTGATCTATGTGGCCGATCTGTCGAAGATGACTCGGGCCGCCCCAGAAGACAGAGATTTCTATGCCGCGGCCCACACCGGCTTCATCAGCCAGAACGTGTACCTGTTCTGTGCCTCCGAGGGATTGGCAACGGTCATCCGGGCATCAATTGATCGGCCCGCCCTGGCAAAAGCGATGGGCCTGCGACGAGATCAGAAGATCACCCTCGCCCAGACGGTGGGGTATCCGAAGAAATAGGCATGGGCGAGAGGTAGATCGGCAAAAGACCGTGCCATTCGCCTATCCCGCCTCACGAGTCAAGGACCCCACTTCGTTTTTCGGGGCGCGCAGTCCCCGGATGATGTGCAAGACCCGCTGGACATTGGAGGGCCCGAATGCCTGACCTCGTCGTCGTCGCAGAGCAGCTCAAAGCATTCACGCAAAAGGTCTTCGTTCGCGTGGGCATATCAGAGGAGGACGCGAAGATCCAGGCCGAGGTTCTCGTCTGGGCCAATCTCCGCGGCGTGGACTCCCACGGGGTGCTGCGGATTCCCGTGTACGTGGATTTCGTGGACAAGGGATGGATGAATCCGCGCCCGAATATTCGGGTGGTAGTGGAAACGCCCGCCACACTGCTCATCGACGCCGATTGTGCCCCAGGGCCGGCGGTGACGACGCGGGCCATGGTGCGGGTCATTAAGAAGGCGCGAGAGGTGGGCATCGGCTGGGCGCTCATCCGGAATACCACCCATCAGGGGGCGCTCGGATACTACTCCCGGCTGGCGGCCATCCAGGGGCTCGCCGGCCTGGCCATCGTCTGCAGCCCGCCGAACATGGCCCCCTACGGGGCCCGGGCCGCGGGGGTGCACAACAGCCCCATCACGATCGCCGTGCCGGCAGAACGGCGTCAGCCGCTCGTCCTGGACATGGCCACGAGTGTAGCGGCGGGTGGCAAGCTTCGTCTGGCCATCGACAAAGGGATCCCAATTCCGGAGGGGTGGGCACTCAGCAGGGATGGTGAACCAACGACGGACGCCAGCCAAGCCGCGATCCTCCTGCCTTTTGCCGGCCCCAAGGGCTCGGGCCTCGCCATGATGTTCGAGTGCCTTTCCAGCCTGATGGTGGGGAACCCGCTGCTCGAGCCGATGCTGATGGGCAAGGAGCAGATTCGCCGCCATCGACAGAACAGCATTGTGGCGGCAATCAACATCGCGACCTTCACCGATGTGGATAACTACCGGAGGGACGTTGATGCCCTCATCGATGGGCTCAAGGCCCTGCCCAAGAGCGAGGGCACCGAGGAGATCCTGGTGCCCGGGGAGATCGAAGAGCGGACCTATGCCGAGCGAGTGCGGCACGGCATCCCGCTTCCCGAGGGCACGGTGCAGAAACTGCGATCCGTCGGTGACCGGTTCGGCGTCCCGCTCCCTGCAAGCTTGCAGGAGAGCAGATGATCCGTCCTCCACGCCCCCCCAAGCAGGGGAGTTCTCTCTTGACAAGGCGCGGGGCTTTGAATATGTTGCCATGGTACCTATTTCTCTGTGGTTCGGTGTCGAGAGGGGACGCCTGACACCACCCGCCGTTTCCCACGGGCCCGCTGGCCCGTGGAAGTCTTCCCTCTCCGGTTGTGGATTCGCGGCGCGGTCTTACCCTTGGAAGCGTTGTTCCTGATGGGACCGCGTCTCGTGCAAGGAGGATGTCGCCAGGAAGTATCTCTCCGTTCCTGCCCGGCCCTCGTTTTTCGGACGCGAGCCTCGATCCCGCAATGCGTGTCCGGGGCTGTCGCTGACCCTGGGGCTGAAAGGTCCCACAGGAGCTGGGTGTGGTGGGGCAGGGCGAGCAAGCAATAAAGGGGCGAGATCGGTCTGGGAATGGCGGGTGTGGCGGTAACCACACTCACACGTACTCCACAGGTCTTAAAGGGGGAAAATCCATGAGAAACATGCTTGCACTGGGAATGGCCTTTGCGGTGGTCTGCTTGGCTGTTGCGCCGGACTCCGCGCACGCGGCCGGTATTCTCCGGATCGCCCAGAACGCCTCGGATCTCCGAAGCATGGATCCACACTTTGCCACCACAACGCAGGATCGGAGCCTGGTGGACATGATCTTCAACGGACTGGTCCGCTACAAGCCCGGCGACGGCTCGGTCTTCGAGCCTGACCTGGCGACCAGCCTGCCGATGCCCAAGATGGAGGGCAGCAAGCAGGCGTGGACATTCCAGCTCCGGAAGGGGGTCATGTGCCATCCGAGCCCCGGCGTGCCCTCCTATGAGTTGACGAGCGAGGACGTGGTCTACTCGCTGAAGAAGTCGGCGGACAAGAATCGCTCGGCCTACGCCGCCGATTACGCGGGGATGACCGTCGAGGCCCCGGACGCCTACACGGTGAAGATCACCCTGGATAAACCGGTATCCCCGATCCTGTTCTTCGCCAACGTGGCCAACTACTCCGGGGGCTTCATCGTCTGCAAGAAGGCGGCCGAGAAACTCGGACAGGACGGCTTGAAGACGCATCCCGTGGGGACCGGACCCTTCACGTTCAAGAGCTACAGCCCCCAGGAGCGGGTGCAACTGGTGGCGAACCTCGCCTACTTCCGGGGCAAGCCGCAGTTGGACGGCGTGGACTACCGTTTCATGCCCGACATCAGCAGCCGTGAGCTGGCCCTGCGTAACGGCCAGATGGACGTGATCAACGGTGTTCCGGACAAGGCGTGGGTGGATAAGATGAAGGGTGTGTCCGGCCTCAAGGTGGATGTCTTCGGGGTGGGCGAGGTGGCGACGGTCAACCTCAATATGACCGCCGCTCCGCTCGACAAGCCGGAGGTGCGAAAGGCCATTGCCTATGCCCTGGACCGCGATGAGTTCCTGGCTCTCATCGGACCCGGGATCGCAGAGAACGTCTACTCGCCTGTTCCGGTGAAGTTCTTGGCGGGTGGTCTCATCCGAGAGGAGCTGGCGGCCAAGGGCCTGGACTACAAAACCGACCTGGAAAAGGCCAAGAAGCTCCTGGCCCAAGCCGGGTACCCCAACGGGTTCTCCATGGACTTGATTACCTCCGAGATGACCGGGTACCGCGTGCTGTATGAGTCCATGCAGGCCCAGCTCGCCAAGGTGGGGATCAAGGTGAACCTGAAGCTTGCGGACCACGCCACCATGCACAGCATGGTCCGCAAGGACGCCAACCCGCTGGTGATCTACATCGCCTGGCGCCCAAACGCGGATGTCTACCTTACACAGTTCCTCCATTCCGATTCGATTGTGGTGACTGGGAAGAAGCCCAACACGAACTTCTCCCACTACAACAAGATTGACGGGCTCATCGAGCAGGCTCGGAACGAGACCGATCAGGCTAAGCAGGTGGCCCTGTGGAAAGAGGCGCAGACCAAGGTCCTGGATGACATGGTCGTCTATCCCATCCAGTACCAGAACCAGGTCTATGCCCGCTCGACCGCCGTGGACTATGGGCACGAGCTGATCTCGGTCCTGGCGCTCTATCCCGGCATCGACGAGAAGACCCGCCTGACGAAATAGCCTGAACCTCATCCGCGCGGTGGGCGTGCCGACAGGCGGGCGCGCCCACCGCGCCTGACCTCTCGCCATTCAACGACCGTGCTCAGATACATCCTGCACCGACTCGTCTTTTCGATTCCCGTCTTTCTGGGCGTGGTCACCATTGTCTTCCTCGTGGTCCGAGTCATCCCCGGCGATCCCGCCGTGGCCGCCCTGGGCGACTATGCGTCCAAGGAAGCCGTGGACGCCTTGCGGCAACAGATGGGCCTCAACGAGCCGCTTCCGCTTCAGTATGTCCACTTCCTGGGCAATCTCGTGCGTGGTGATCTTGGCAAGTCCATGATCACGGCATCGCCTATCCGTCACGAGATAGGCCACGCCCTTCCGTATACCCTCGAGCTGACCGTCCTCGCGATCATCATCGGCACCCTCCTGGGGATCCCCATCGGCGTCTACACGGCGATCCGCCGCAATCGAATGGCCGACTACATCGGTCGTGTTTTGTCGCTGACCGGCCTTTCCGTTCCGGCGTTCTACCTGGGGATCCTGCTGATCCTGCTGTTGGCCATCTACTTCCAGTGGCTGCCGGCGGTCGGCGGCGGCGGCATGGATGACTTCAGGGAAAATGTCAGCCACCTGATCCTGCCGGCGCTCACCTTGGGATTGGTCATGACGGCGTCGGTTGCCCGGCTGGCGCGTTCCGCGATGCTGAACGTCCTCCGCCAGGACTACGTGCGCACCGCGCGCGCCAAGGGCCTGAAAGAGCGGGTCGTGCACCTCCGCCATGCGCTGCGCTCCGCCCTGATCCCCATCGTCTCCGTGACGGGCATCTGGGCGGTGAGCTTGATCGGCGACTCCGTCACCGTGGAGGTGGTCTTCGCCCGGCCGGGACTGGGCAAGATGATGGTGGGCGCCATCATGCAGCGCGATTACACGGCGTTACAGTCCATCATGGTCGTCTACACGGGCTTTGTGGTGGTCATCAACCTGATGATCGACCTGATTTATGGGTGGGTGGATCCGCTGATCAGACATTAGGGCGAGTCGGACGGATGGGTGGAGAAGAAATCCCGGCGAAGATCAGTAGTGAGCGCAGGCGCCTATGGAGGACATTCCTCCGGAATCGGGCAGCCGTGGTTGGACTGGTCCTGGCCATCCTGGTCACCATCCTGTCTGTGGCCGCGCCGCTCTTCACGTCGCACGACCCGCTGGCGCAGGACGCCAGGTCCCGCCTGCAGCCACCGAATTACACGCATATCCTGGGGCGGGACACCTTCGGTCGGGATCTCTTCGCCCGGGTGCTCTTCGCCGGTCGCATCTCGCTCCTGGTGGGCGTGTGCTCCGTCTTGCTCGGAGGGGTGATCGGATCGACGCTGGGCCTGGTGGCCGGCTACACCGGTGGCAAAATCGAAAACGTGATCATGCGGTTCGTGGACATCCTGATGGCCTTTCCGAGCCTGCTCTTGGGGCTCCTGGTGCTGGCGGTCCTTGGCCCGGGGCTGTTCAAGATGATCCTGGCGATCGGACTCATGCTGTCCCCCGCGTTCGCGCGAGTAATGCATGGCTCGGCGTTGTCCCTGAAGAAGCGCGAGTTCGTGGAGGGTGCCCGATCCGTCGGGGCCGGCCCTGCCCGTATCGTGGCCCTGCACATCCTGCCCAACGTCATGGGCGAGGTCGTCGTGCTCGGCAGTCTGTGGACCGCCTCCGCCATTCGAATCGAGGCGAACCTCAGTTTCATCGGATTGGGCGTCTCGCCGCCCACACCGACCTGGGGCAACATGATCCGGGACGGCACGCCGCACCTGCTGAACGCGCCCTTCCTCTCCGTCTTCCCCGGCCTGGCTATCCTGGTGGCCGTGCTGGCCTTCAACCTGCTGGGGGACGGCCTCCGCGACGTGCTCGATCCGCACCTCCGGGAATATTGAGAAGGGGAACATCGTGTCCGCAACGGGAGAATTGGTTTCATTCGTCCGCCGGCTTGATCCCGGCGAGCTGTCCGATCGGGTGCTGCACCAGGCCAGCCGCTGCGTCCTGGACCTCACGGGTGTTGCCATCGCCGGCACTCGCACGCCTATGACGCAGATCAGCGCCCGCTTTGCCTACGACCACTTCTCCCCCGGCAAGTCCACCGTCATCGGCTCCCGCCGGCCTCTCAGTGTCACGGGGGCCGCGTGGGTCAACTGCAACGCCGCCAGCGCGCTGGACCTGGACGATGGGCACCGCATGGCGATGGGACACCCCGGCGCCGCGGTGATCCCGGCCGCCCTGGCCATTGCCGAGACGACCGGCGCCACCGGGCGGGAGTTCCTGGCCGCCATCGTGGCCGGTTACGAAGTGGCCGTCCGGGCCAGCGTGGCGCGGGTTCCCTGGTACAAGGACCGCATGTACTCCAGTGGGATCTGGGGCGTCTTTGGCGCCGCCGCGGCCGTCGGAAAATTGCTGGGGTTCGACGAGGCCATGTTGCAATCCGCCCTGGGCAACGCCGCCTCCCACGGGTCCTTCCCACCCGGCGGCCTGCAGGCGAACTACAGCATGGTCAAAGAGGTGATCGGCTGGGCGGGCATGACGGGGTGCGCCGCAGCCTTGCTGGCGCAGCAGGGCTTCATCGGCCCGGAGGACGTGATGGACTACTCCGGCCGCTGGGACACCGCCCAACTGGTGGAGGGGCTGGGCAACCCTGACCGATATGCCATCCTTAGCACGTACTTCAAGCCCTACGCCGTCTGCCGCTGGGCGCATTCCTCGGTGGACGCCGTGTTGGATCTAGCCGGGCGACACGGCCTGCGGCCCGAGGAGATCGAGAAGATCCTGGTCGAGACATTCTACGAGGTCACCCGCCTGGTCAACTATGCGCCGCGCAATGCCATCGCCGCGCAGTTCAGCATTCCCTTCGCTCTGGCGCTGGCGCTGCTGTACAAGAGGATCGAACCCGAGGACGTGAGCGAGGAGAACCTGCAGAAGCCCGAGGTCCTGGGCCTGGCCCAGAACGTTGAGGTCGTCGTGGACGCGGAGATCAACAGCCAGTTTCCCGCCAAGACGATC
>CAZXXV010000085.1:0-11638 GCA_964644725.1 uncultured bacterium | reverse complement strand
GGGCGCAGGATTGATTTTGGCCTGAGCGAAGCCTCGGTCAACTCTGCGCGCAGCGGAAGCCGATGACTGGCCTCTGGGTGGCGGGTTCAACCCCCCACCGGACGGTGGTGCGCAGGGCGCCCGGCTTGAATCGCCAGGCGCCTCCACGAATGACGCGCGGCCCCGGCGCAGTCGGGTCCTCTCGCCCGTCGGTGGCGACGTAGGGGTACGGCCTCTCGAGGGAGCTGGTCCACTCCCACACGTTGCCGGCTAGGTCCAGGACGCCGAAGGGGGAGGCGCCGGCAGGGTACGAGCCCACCGGCGCCGTGGTCTGCCCCCCGTTGTTCCCCTCGAAGCGAGCGCGGGTCGGGTCCCAGGTGTCGCCCCAAGGATACCTGCGTCCATCTGTCCCACGGGCGGCGTACTCCCACTCCGCCTCCGTGGGGAAACGCTTTCCGGCCCATCGGCAGTAGGCCACGGCGTCCTCCCACGTGACGTGGACCACGGGGTGCTGTTCCCTGCCCTGCGCCTCCTTCAGTAACGCCGGTCGGGGCCTGAACGCAGCCGCCCGCGCGAACTGGAAGAGCTGCGTGTTCGTGACCTCGGTCCGATCCAGCCAGAAGGCTTGCAGGCTCACCGGATGCGCGGGTTTCTCGTTCGGCAAGCCTTCCCCGTGCGTATCCCCCATGGTGAAGGCGCCGGTGGGGATGTGCACCATTTCCGCGTTGTCCAATCCCCGCCGCTGGACGGCGCCCGATTTCGGGCGACGGGCTTCCTCCTGTTCCGCTACCTTCCGCCTGACGGCCTCTTCGTCTGCTTTTCTCCGCTGCGCGTCGAGGGCGGCCTGTTCGCGGGCGAGAAGGGCCTTCGCTTCCTCGATCTGCTTCTTCTCGGCTGCCAGTTGGTCTGCCTCCGCCTTGCGCTGGGCCTCTTCCTCGGCGGCCTTCTGGCGAGCCGCCTCCTCGGCAGCCGCCTTGGCTTTGGCCACCGCATCTTCTGCGGCTCGCGAGACGGGGGGAGCAGGAGGCGGGACGGGCGGCTGCTCTGCCACGCGCACCCGCGGCGCCAGGAGGAGGGCGAGCCCGGCTAAGGCCGCACCCCCGGCAAGAAACCACGGCCACAGCGGCCCTCGGGCATGCTTCTGAGGGCGGGCCCTCGAGGGCGTCGGCATCCTGACGGTGGCAGTTGCCCGTGACTCCACAGAGATGGGCTCGCCTTCCGCCGCCCTGCGGAGGTCCCGCGCCAGATCGGCAGCCCGGGCATAACGTCGGGCGGGGTCCTTGGCCAGGGCCTTCTTCATGCAGATGTCCAGGCCGGCGGGAAAGGCGGGATTCAAACGCCGGAGGGGCGTCGGCTCTTCGTGAACGATACGGTAAATGACGGTGCTGATCGTCTCGCCCGGGAAGGCCTTTTGCCCGCTCAGCATTTCGTAGAGAACGGCCCCCAGGGAGAAGATGTCCGAGCGACCATCCAGCTTCAGGCCGGAGATCTGCTCGGGGGACATGTAGCTGGGTGTCCCCAGGGTCTGGCCGGTCTGGGTGGCGTCTGTTCCGGCGATGCGGGCGATGCCGAAGTCGGTGACCTTGGCAACGCCTTCCCGGGTCAGGAGGATATTGGCGGGTTTGATATCCCGGTGGATGATGGAGTGGGCGTGGGCGTAGTCGAGGGCCTGGGCAACCTGATCCGCGATGGCCAGAACTTCGTCCAGGGGGAGTGGACGGCGCTGGCGCAGGATCTCGTCGAGGGCCTGGCCCTCGATGAACTCCATGACCAGGTAGGCCCGGCCCCCGTCCTCGCCCACATCGTACACCGTGACGATGTTGGGGTGGGCCAGACGGCCGGCCGCGCGGGCCTCGCGCTGGAAGCGTTCCCGGCGCTGCTCACGCTCCGTCGGGTGGAACCCTTCGGCCGAGGCAATGACCTTGAGGGCGACCAGCCGGTCAATCTTCGGGTCGCGGGCCTTGTACACCACGCCCATGGCGCCGCGACCCAGCTCCCCCAGGAGTTCGTATCGGCCAAGGTGCTCCACCGAACAACCCTTTCCGCCAGGACCTCACGACACAGCCGGCCGTGCGCTACTTGGCTTCTTTGACTTCCTTCGTCTCCTTGGTCTCTGCCTTGCCCGCGATGTAGCTTCGGCCCACGTCCACCCGGACCTTGTCGGCGATCTCCAGCTTGACGGTGGTGTCGCCGCCGGCCACGATGGTTCCGTAGAGTCCCCCGGTGGTGACCACCCGGTCACCGACCTTCAGGCTCTTCAGCATATCCCGATGCGTCCGCTGCTTCTTCTGCTGCGGCCGGATGAGCAGGAAGTAGAAGACTGCGAACATCAGGATCAGCGGGATGAAGACAGACATTCCCCCGGGCGATCCGCCGCCACCCGGGGCCGGCCCCATGGCATACGCGAGGTCAGTCATCGGTGCGAGTCTCCTGTGCGTGCTTCGAGGTTGATGGATCGGACACCATCTTTGCCAGGCATTCCGCCTTCCACGCGGAGAAGGTCCCGGCCTCGATGGCCTGCCGCGCCTGGCGCGTTAACTCAAGATAGTAGTGCAGATTATGGATCGTATTCAAGCGAAGACCGAGAATCTCGTCCGCGACATACAGGTGGCGCAGGTAGGCCCGGGAGAAATGCCGGCAGGTGTAGCAGGAACAGGCCGGGTCCACTGGGCGCTCGTCCCGGGCGTAGGCGGCGCCCTTGATGTTGAGGCGGCCCGTGCTGGTGAAGAGGCCCCCATTCCTGGCGTTCCGGGTGGGAAGGACGCAATCGAACATGTCCACGCCGCGCGCAATCCCTTCCAAGAGGTCCTGGGGCGTGCCGACGCCCATGAGGTAGCGGGGGGAATCGGCTGGCAGAAGCGCCGTGGTGTGCTCCACGACGGCGTACATCTGCGCCGGCCCCTCACCGATCCCCAGGCCCCCGAGGGCGTACCCCGAGAAACCGACCTGCACCGTCGCCTCTGCCGAGCGGCTCCGCAGGTCCAGATGCGTGCCCCCCTGGATGATCCCGAAGAGGGCCGGCTCGTCCCCAGGATGAGCAATTCGGCACCGCGCTGCCCACCGCGCGGTCCGTTCCATCGATGCCTGGTGATACGCGTACTCGGCGACGTGGGGCGGGCACTCGTCCAGGGCCATGAGGATGTCGGCGCCCAACGCGAGCTGGATCTCGACGGCCTTCTCGGGGGTCAGGAAATGCCGGGACCCATCCAGATGCGACTGGAAGGTGATCCCGTCCTCCGTGATGTTCCTGAGAGCGGCCAGGCTGAGGACCTGGTAGCCGCCACTGTCCGTCAGGATGGCCCGATTCCATCCCATGAATCGGTGCAGGCCGCCGAGTTCCTTGATGACCTCGTGCCCGGGGCGAAGGTAGAGATGATAGGTGTTGCACAGGATCAGCTCGCAGGCTTCTTCGTGCAGGTCTCGCGGATCCAGCGTCTTGACCGTGGCCTGGGTCCCGCAAGGCATGAAGACAGGTGTCTCCACCGTGCCGTGGCCAGTGGTCAGCCGTCCACGGCGAGCGCTGGTCGTCCTGTCGGTTGCGAGGAGTTCGAATCGCATAGGGCAGCAAGGATTGGCAATCGGAAACGAGATGTGCGCCTCAGAGGATCAACATCGCGTCGCCGTAACTGTAAAAGCGGTAACGCTCCGCGATCGCCTCGGCGTAGGCCCGCCGGATGGCCTCCAAGCCGGCGAAGGCGGACACCAGCATGAGGAGCGTGGACCGAGGCAGGTGGAAATTGGTGAGGAGCGCATCTATGACCCGGAAACGATATCCCGGGGTGATGAAGAGATCCGCCTCGGCCTCCCCGGCCCGGCCCGCGCCGTCCTCGCTGCCGGCGTGCTCCAGCGTGCGCACGCTGGTCGTCCCCACGGCGATCACCCGTCGGCCCTCGGCCTTGGCCGCCTTGATGGCGTGGGCGGTCTCCTCAGGGATGGCGTACCTTTCCGGCTCCATCCGATGCCTGGATACGTCTTCGACCCGTACGGGCTGGAAGGTGCCGGGCCCGACATGCAGGGTCACCGGATGCACCAGAACGCCAAGTTCGCGGATCCGGTCGAGAAGCGCGGTGGTGAAGTGCAGGCCCGCCGTGGGCGCGGCCACCGCCCCTTCTTCCTGGGCATATACTGTCTGGTAGCGTTCGCGATCAAGGTCCTGATCCCCGGCCCCTCCGAAGGAGTCCGGAGTCCTGCGGACCAGCCCCCAGCCCCTGGTTTCCCCCTCGGCTCCCGGCCACCCGCCTTCGGCGGGTACCCGGCTCTCGACTCTCCGCTTGATATATGGTGGCAGCGGCATCACCCCGTACGAGTGCAGGATCGCACGCAGGTCCACGTCCGGGGGCAGGCGCAGGACGCGGTGACCGTGGATCCCCTGCGCGGCGACCGTCACCGTGAGGTGCTCACAGGCCAGGATCAACCGCTGTCCCGCCCGGGCTGGCTTTGCGGGCTTGACCAGCGCCTCCCAGCACTGATCCGCTGCGGGGCGGACCAAGAGCACCTCGACCGATTTGCCGTCCTCGAAGGTCCCGAAGAGTCGGGCCGGGATCACCTTGGTGTCGTTGAGGATCAAGACATCGCCGGTGCGGAGGTACTCGGGCAGGTCGGAGAATCGGCGGTGCTCCATTCGATCGGATCGCCGGTGGAGGACGAGGAGCCGTGAGGTGTCCCGCTCGCTGGCGGGCTGCTGTGCGATGAGTTCGGGCGGAAGCTGGTAATCGAAATCGCTGAGCCGCATCTCTCTAACACTGCCAACTTGGCAATCGGGCAACCTGGCAATCTGGGGGTTTGGGTTTCCTGATTGCCCAATTGCTGGATTGCCCAATCGCCTGATTGCCGTGGGATCCTTGTGGGTTGCTATGGCCTCGTCACCGCGGGCCGGACCGGCCCGTTCAGGCTGCCGATCTCCGCCAGCGGGTAATAGAATCTCAGGATGTCCCGGTGCTGGTACGCCAGGTCGGCCATCTCCTTGGCGCCCCACTGGCTGAGGCCGACGCCGTGCCCCCAGCCCCGTCCCACGAAGGTGAACCCGCCGGGGTCTGCGCGAACCCCGAAATCCGTGCTGCGGATGATGTCGTTCCCCAGGGCCTCGCGGAAGCGCTTGCCTTCCAGGGTCAGGGTTCCCCGGGTGTGATGGACCGCCAGCCGAAGGATCCGCCCCGTCCTGCTGCGCAGGAGATCTTCGATCTTGAGGACCCGACCGACGGCGTAACCGGCTCGCTGGAGGCCCCGCTCGACCTGCTGCGTTGAGAGCCGCTCGACCCAGAGGGAGTACGGGCAGCTCAAGCTGAAATCGTCCTTCACCCCGATGACAGTATCGAAGTTCGGGCCGAACACATCCAGCGCATCCTCCGTGGCCCCCCCCGAACACGAATGGTAGAAGGCCGCGATGGGTTGGCCTCCAAAGGTCAGGATCTGCCCCCGGGTCGCCTGCACGGCCCACGAGGTGCGGGCATCCTCCCCCATCGCGCCACCATACACCTGGGATGCAGTGGTTGCTCGAAGATGGAAGAAGCCCCCGAGGTTTTGTTCTATCTGGTAGACCGCATAGGTTCGAGCCACGACGGCCATGGCCTTGGCGGCCTCGGCAGGCCATCCCGGTGGGATTTCGTCCTTGAGAACGCCCTGGAGGTACTCCTCTAGGTCCACCACGTTCACCGCCCCCAGGCCCCCGTTCAGTCGGCGGACCTCCAGGCGACCGCGGTAGGGCTGCCCCTTAAGATTCACCGTGGGGAGACGGCCCGGCCAGACGAGCAGCATGGACGACGACGCCCCCGTCTCGCGGATCAGCACCGCGTCGCCCCTGAGGAGGAGACGAAAGGGCTCGCCCCCCCTACGCTGGGCCAGGATGCGCCGTCCCGTAGCATCGGTGATCGTGAGACCTCCTCCGCTTGCAACCGAGAGGGTCGTCCGCCCTTCCGCGACCAGCACGCGAACGGGCTGGGCCGCGGCGGATGCTCCGCCGGGTATCCCCATGAGGCAAACCGCCAGCGCCGCCAGTGCGAAGATCCGCCCTGGTCGAGACACTCGCCGTCTGCTCATCGGCGGCTGAATAGTGAGAAGAGCACGGTCAGCAGGATGCTGATCACGATGCTCGTGGTCAGGGGGAAGTAGAAGCTCCAATGCTCGCGGCGGATGACGATATCCCCGGGCAGTCGTCCGAGGAAGGGGATCTTGCCGGTCAAAAGGAGCAGCCCGCCCAGCAGGGCCAGGACCACGCCAAACAGGATCAGCATCTTACCCAGCGAATCCATCCCAGGAACCACGTCTCATCTCCGAGAAATAATCTGCGAAATCTGTCCGCCATAGGCGGATCTCGCCCGGTCGGTCAACTGACATTCCGGGCGATTCAACTCAGGGCTCGACGCAATCTGCGGTTAAGGGGAACCCTTCTGCGTCATTTGGGGGCGCCGGACCACAGCTCGCCCTGGGCGCCGGGGGGTGGGGGGATCTGGAAATGGGCGTACGCCAGCCGTGTGGCCGTCCGCCCCCGCGGGGTCCGCGCCAGGAAGCCGAGCTGGATCAGGAACGGCTCGTACATGTCCTCGATAGTGTCTTTCTCTTCTCCAACGGCGACCGCAAGAGTCTCGATCCCCACCGGCCCGCCGGAGAACTTCTCGATGATGGTCTGCAGGATCCGGCGATCCATCTCGTCGAATCCCCGCTCGTCCACGTCCAGGCGATTCAGCGCATCGTGAGCCACGCCACGATCAATCGTGCCGTCCCCCAAGACCTGGGCAAAGTCCCGCACCCTTCGCAGTAGCCGATTGGCCACTCGCGGGGTGCCGCGCGAGCGCTTGGCAAGCTCCGACGCCCCTTCCGGGGTGGTGGAGACATTCAGGATCGCGGCCGAGCGGGTGACGATCTTCAGCAGGTCGTCCTCGCTGTAGAAGTCCAGCCGCTGCACCACGCCGAAGCGGTCCCGGAGCGGCGAGGTGAGCAGGCCAGCCCGGGTGGTGGCCCCGATGAGGGTGAAGTGGGCGAGGGTCAACTTGTAGGTCTGGGCGCTGGGCCCCTGGCCGATGATGAGGTCCAGCTTGTAGTCCTCCATGGCGGGGTAGAGGGTCTCCTCCACCGTGGGGTTGAGGCGGTGGATCTCGTCAATGAACAGGACATCTCGCTCCCGCAGGTTGGACAGGATGGCCGCCAGATCCTTGGGCCGTTCGATCACCGGACCGGAAGTGGGGCGGATATTCACACCCAGTTCCGAGGCAATGATGTAGGCCAGCGTGGTCTTGCCGAGGCCTGGCGGCCCGTAGAACAGGACGTGATCCAACGCCTCGTTCCGCGCCCGCGCCCCCTGGATGAAGACCTGGAGGTTGTCCTTCACCTTCTGCTGCCCGACGTAATCGTCCCACCGGGTCGGGCGGAGGGTCTGCTCGACCTGCTGATCTTCGGCCAGGCGCTGCCGGGTGGTGATGCGATCTTCCATAATCAGGGGCCAGGGGCCAGGGTTCGGGAGTTAGGATACCTCAATTGAAAACCGACAACGGACAACTGACAACCGGACAATGGTCGGTTTTCCGTTGTCAGTTGTCGGTTTTGCATTCTCCGCCCCTAGCGGTGATCGCTGAGGGCGCGGAGCGAGGTCTTGATCAGTTTCTCGAAGTCGGCCGCGGGCCCCAGCTCCTGCCGGGCGTTCTCGGCGGCCTTGATCGCTTCCTTTCGATTGCAGCCCAGGTTCACCAGGGCCGAGACCACGTCGTCGAGGGCGCGGTCCACAACAGGCGCCGGGCCTGCCGGGGCTGCGGGCGGCTGCGCCAGGCGGGCGGCGCCCACCTTTTCCCGCAGCTCGACCACCAGTCGCTCGGCCAGCTTCTTTCCCACGCCGGGCACAGCGCGAAGCCGGGTGACGTTGCCCTCGGAGAGCGCCGGCACCAGTTCCTCGACGGAGATCCCGGACAGGATATTCGTCGCCAGGCGCGGCCCGATCCCCGTCACACCCTGCAGCAGTTCGAACAGGGTCTGCTCGTCCCGAGTGTGGAATCCGAAGAGTTGGAGCGCGTCCTCGCGGACGTGGGTGTGGGTGTGGAGGAAGACCTCCGCCGGGACGTCGGGCAACTGGTAGTACGTGGACAGGGGGATGAAGATCTGGTAGCCGACGCCGTTGACGTCTACCACCACCCGATGGGGTTCCTTGCTGGCCAGGCGTCCCCGGATCTGGGCGATCATCTCAGCGTTCCCTCAGCCGCGCTTTCAGCGCGGCGGCGTGATGGTGGCAGATGGCCACGGCCAGCGCATCGGCGGCGTCAGCGGGGGTTGGCGCCTCCGGGAGGCCCAGCAGCAGGCGGACCATCTCCTGCACCTGTTCCTTGCCCGCCCGGCCGTAGCTGGTGATGGCCTGCTTGACCTCCAGGGCCGAGTACTCGTGGATCTCCACCGACTCCTCGGCCAGGGCCAGCAGGGCGACGCCCCGCGCCTGTCCAAGCCGCAGGGCGCTCTGGACGTTCTTGGCGAAGAACACCGCCTCGACGGCGGCGCAGTCGGGGCGCGTGCGGCTCAAGAGCGTGCGAAGCTCCTGGTGGATGCGGAGCAGGCGCTGGGCGAAGGGGAGGCTGGCTCGGGTGGTGATGACGCCGAAGGTGACGGCTTGGAGGGTGTCGCCCCGCTGTTCCACGAGGCCATAGCCTGTGGTCAGCGTCCCTGGATCAATGCCTAAGACTCGCATGCGGGACGTGCGGCAGCCAACCGGCAACTCCGGCCCATCGGGCCTCTGGCGTCGGCCATGGGGCGTCGCGGCTAGGCGGTCAGGGCCGCCATGATCTCCTCGGGGATGTCAAAGTTCGCGTAGACGTGCTGGACGTCGTCGTGCTCTTCCAGCTCTTCCATCAGGCGGAGCATCTGCTCGGCGTGCTTGCCCTCGAGCTTCACGCTGCTCTTGGGCAGCTTGGTGATCTCGGCCGAGAGGGGCTGGATCCCGCTCTTCGCGATCGTATCCCGCACCTTCTCGAAGTCCTTGGGCACCGACGTGACGGCGAAGATGCTCTCCTCGCGCTGCAGATCCTCGGCGCCGGCGTCCAGGGCGATCGTCATCAACTTGTCCTCGTCCACCTTGGACGCCTCGACCTGGATATACCCCTTCTTCTCGAAGAGGAAGGCCACGCACCCGGATTCGCCGAGGTTTCCGCCGTGGCGGGAGAAGATCTTCCGGATCTCGCCCACGGCCCGGTTCTTGTTGTCGGTCACCACCTCGACCAGGACGGCCACCCCGCCAGGCCCATAGCCTTCGTAGGTGATCTCTTCGTAGTGAACCCCTTCCAGCTCCCCCGTGCCCTTCTTGATGGCCCGCTCGATGTTGTCGGCGGGCATGTTCACCGCCTTGGCAGCCAGGACGGCGGTGCGGAGGCGCGGGTTCCCCCCAGGGTCCCCGCCGCCCACCCGGGCGGCCACGGTGATCTCGCGGATGATCTTGGTGAAGACCCGACCACGCTGGGCGTCTACCTTGGCCTTCTTGTGCTTGATGCCGGCCCACTTGCTATGTCCAGACATGATGGCACCCCCTGGAGAACATATGAAATTACCATAGCCGATCGAAGCTTGCCAAGGGAAAACTCTCGCCGGAGGGAGTCGGCAGCCCGCCGAGCCATCGTTTCCGTTCGGGCGATCCTCAGGCTGCTGGAGGCGATGGGGGGCAGGAGAAGGGAGGTCGTTCGGGCGCCACCATTTCTGGAGCCGCGGGGTACCGTTTGTCCGGCGGGATGCCGCTGGCAACGGATCAGCGCCCGGCCGAGAGCATCCCTGCTTGACACTTGGGATGTTAGGGATTATTGTTATTAAGGATACTCCACAACACAGGAGGAGTAGGTCATGCCAATCAGACCAGAGCGATTTGAAGTGATCAGCGTCTCACTTCCGCGGGACTTGGTAAGGCGTGCCAATGCCCTCATCCCTAAGACGCAGCGCAGCCGGGTGATAAGCGAGGTGCTCGCCAAGTTCCTGGACTCCGCTTCACGGAAACACTTGGAGCGAGAGTACCTGGACTACTATGGGCAACGTTCGGCTCGTGAAACGCTGGAGGAGCAGGACCTGCTGGCCGAATGGAGCCTGAGTGACGAGGAGGCCTGGGCCGTCCTGGAGAAGGAGGAGTCGAGTGGTCGCCGTGCGGCGCGGTGATGTCATCCTGGCCAACCTCGATCCCACTATCGGCGTCGAGATCAAAAAGACCAGGCCGGTGATCGTTCTTTCCAACGACAGCATCAATCAACTCAGCCAACTTGCGGTGGTCGTGCCGCTGACCAAGAACGTCGCCCACCTCTCGCCCAGTCATGCCCTGATTCCGAAAGGCGTTGCCCGCCTGAGTTTCGCCTCCAAGGCCGTCACGGAGCAAATCAAAGCGGTGGATAAGCGTCGCCTCGTCAAGCGGTTGGGCACTCTGCCTCCAGACTTGCTTGCCCAGGTCGAGCGAGCGCTCAAGAACACCCTTGCGTTTCCCTAGGATTGCCCTTCCGGTCCTTGGACTTACTGAGAAACCGCTTGACAGCCGTTTTCATAGGCGATCTGAATCACGGAAGAGACCACGAACGTCTGGCAAATCAACCGCACGCTTGGGGGTCGCTCGATGAGGCAGAAATGCTCGCGTGGCACTCGTGCCTATCCGCGGAAGGACGCTGCGGACTGGGAGGTCTCGGGGGCGATCGCGGACATTGCGATGGCCCCGTGGGGCATGGGCTCCACGAAAACTGCCGAAGCGCGGCTGCGTTGCGCGTTGAAACTGGTCCCAGATCACCTTGAAGGGCTGAACCTCCTGGCCCAGGTATGCGCCCAAACCTCGCGTCACAAGGAAGCCTTCTCCCTCCTTGAGCGTGGGATAGCCGCGATGGCCACGCGGCCAGCCGATCTCGTCTTGTTCGGCACCGCGTTGGCTGAGACCTACGAGGCGCGCAAGGACTTCCGCCGTGCGAAGGCCGTGTACGGGCGCTGCCTTGGGGCGGTAGAGGCCGCCGAACTCCACAACGGGCTCGGCTACTGCCTGGGGAAATTGGGGGATCTGCAGGGCGCCGTCCGACACGCTGAGGCGGCCTCGAAGCTGGCACCCGAGCGGGCAGACTATCTCAGCGATTGGGCCTGGTCGCTCATTGAGCTCAAACGGCCCGCCGAGGCCCTTCCCCTCCTGGAGCGCGCGGTGGCCATGGACCCTGCCAACGAGTTGGCCCGGGGAAATCTGGATGATTGCCGGACGTTGCTGTCGGCGCCAGCACCTCGACCGCGGAGGCGCAGGGGCACAGCCAAGTAGAAACCGCCTCGGATGAATGCATCATGGTGCCTCCAAGTATCATCCGCATTAAAGGGGCAATAGGGCTGCCCGACCCCAATGATGACGCCAGCGCGTCAGGGCGCAGGGGACACGCGCCCGCTCCCCGAGGCGGGGCTGGATGAGGGTCGCAAAGCCGGTTTCAAGGGACAACATGCTGAAAGAAATAAGCAAAATATCAAAGCCTGACCCCATTGCTGACCCCATTGCGCACGCTCCCTGGGGGAAGTCACTGGGGAGTAGGGACGGCGGCCTGGTCTTCACCCTCATCTTTGCGGCGGATTGATGCGGGACCCGGCCTTTCCGGTGTAGGGATTCACGTTCGGGTTGGTGGACCAGTTGTCTCGCCACTCCTTGTTCGGGTTCGACCGCCAGTGGGGAGTGGTAAAGCGCCCATCCCTGCGGATGTAGGGC
>CAZXXV010000084.1:0-11715 GCA_964644725.1 uncultured bacterium | reverse complement strand
TAGGATGTGCAGCTTGTCAGGGGGGAGAGAAATCCACACCGGCTTGCCCGGCTGGAGCTTCATGAGGTAATGCACGTGCTCCGAGCAATGGATCACGATCTCGCCGGCCTCGGCCGCTGCTCCATCCGCACGGAATTGTAGCAGGTAGTCGGTCCCTCGCTCGACCTCGGCGGTGATCTGCCCGCGAAGGACATTCGGTCTTTCGGCTGCTCGCTCAGGCCACACCAGCCGGACGTCCTCGGGGCGGATGCAGAACTCCACGTCCGTGCCCGGTGGCGGGAGAATGCCAGAGAAGGCCAGTCGCTCTCCGTGCCAGGCAATGACGGGCGATCCACCTGTTTCAGCAATCACCACTCCCCGAAAGATGTTGGAGGCTCCTACGTGTTCCGCCACGCGGCGGTCTCGCGGATGCTGAAGCACCTCATCGCGCGGGCCCGACTGGAGGATCCGCCCGCCGTCAATGACGGCGATTTGCCGGGCCATGAGATATGCCTCTTGAAGGTTGTGGGTCACGAGGATCGTCGTCCCGCCAAAACCCTGCAGCAGCTCCAGTACTTCGGCTCGCAGACGTTCCCGTTCCATTTGGTCAAGGGCAGAAAAGGGCTCGTCCAAGAGCAGCAGTTCCGGCTGCACGATGAGCCCCCGACCCAGGGCCACACGCTGTCGCTGCCCGCCGGACAACTCACCAGGATAGCGACTCCCGAATCCCTCCAGGTGGAGGAGGCGCAGCATCGAATTTACGCGGCTTCGCACCTCGGTCCGGGTGAGCCCTCGAAGGCCATAGGCTAGATTGCCCGCGACCGTCAGGTGAGGAAAGAGCGCGTACTCCTGAAAGACCAGGGCCATTCGGCGAAGGTGCGGGGCGATGTGGATGCTGGCGGCCGCATCGAAGATGGTGCGTCCGTTGAGCCGGATCCAGCCTCGCTCGGGACGGCGAAGGCCCACCAAGCAGAGGAGGGTGAGGCTCTTGCCAGCGCCCGACGGCCCGTAGAGCGCGCTGACCCCTGGCTCCATCGTGAGGGCTGGGGCCAAGGTAAAGCCGTTCAGATGGTATTCGAAATCGAACTCCAGCATCAGATGCGCACTCGCGGCAGCCGGCTCAAGACGAAGAGGAGGGCCGTGACGATGCCGATGGTGATGAGAGCCAACATGTTGGCCTGAGCCAGGTCGTTGGCCTGCACGGCATCATAGATGGCCAGGGGCAGCGTCTGTGTGCGGCCGGGGATGCTGCCTGCCAGCATCAGGGTAATGCCGAACTCGCCCATGCCTCGGGCGAAGGCCAGGATGAGGCCGGCCAAGATCCCGCGCCAGGCCAGCGGGAGGGTGACAGTGAGAAAGACGCTGACTGCGGGTCGAAGCGTGCGGGCGGCCGCCTCGATGCGCGGGTCGATGGACTCGAAGGCTGCCTGGACCGCCTTGACAACGAGTGGAAGCGAGGCGACCGTGGCAGCAATCACTGCCGCTCGCCAGGTGAAGACGATCTCCAAGCCAGCGGCCTCGAGGCTTGCGCCCAGCGGCCCGGACCGGCCCAGGAGCAGGAGCAGGTAAAAGCCCACGACGGTGGGGGGCAGGATCAGCGGAAGGACGACGACTGATTCGAGCAGGGTGCGGCCAGGGAACCGCCTGTGCGTCAAGAGCCAAGCCAGGCCGATGCCGAAGAGACCGGCCAGGATGGTGCTGAGCGTGGCGACCCGGAGGGAAAGCAGAATCGGGAAAACTTCCATGCTTCGCTCAAGACTCCCGGGGGATAGCAAATCCGAACCGGTTCATGATGGGCCGGCCCTGCGGTCCGTTCACGAAGCGGATGAAGGCTCGCGCCAGATTGGGGTGCTGCGAACGTGCCGTTACGGCCGCTGCCTGGATGATCGGTTTGTAGAGGCCTGGATGAATCCGGGTGAACTGGACTTCGGGCACCTGTGCCACCGAGAGCGCGAGGATGGCCGCGTCCACGTTGCCCGTCTGGAGAAACTGGAGGGCCTGGCGAATGTTCTCGCCGTACACCAGCTTTGGTTGAACCTGGGCCCACACGCCTGTCGATATCAGGGCCTCACGCGCCGCCATTCCGTAAGGGGCGTGAGTCGGGTTGGCAATGGCAACCCGCTTCACATCGTTCCGGGTCAAATCCGTCAGGCCTGAGAGCGACGGCCGGCTCCTTTGAGTGGCCAGGACGATCTGCCCCTGGGCGTATGGCTGTACACTGTCCGCGAGGACTGCCCCCTTCGCGCGTAGATCTTCCACGAAGGCGACGTTAGCGGCGAAGAATACGTCCACGGGCGCCCCGTGCTGGATCTGCTGCGCCAACTGGCCGGTGGACCCGAAGGTCAGCGTCACTCTGACTTGGTGCTCCTTCTCGAAGATGGGCGCGATCTCGCGAAGGGCGAACACCAGGTCCGCTGCCGCCGCCACGATCAGCTCTGGCTGTGACACGCCGGGCGACGCCTGACCACCTCCGGTCTCTGCTGGCGCAAGAAACAGAAGGGTAACGAGAAACAGTGTGAGAGAGTAGAATCGGCTTCGTGTCACATGGCGCTCCAGACGGAGGCAGTCTTTCGGCACGATAGCAAGGCAGTTGCGGAGGGTCAAGGAATCAGAAGCCGGAGAGAGGATCGATGGGTGGCCGTTCGAGAGCGTGCTGGTTCCGCCAAAGCAAACCGCCCCGCGATCGCGCGGGGCGGTTGGAGATCCGAAGGCAGGGACGAGGTTACTACTGGGTCTTCTTGGGCGCCATCTGCGGGGCCCGTGCCTTCTTGCTCAGCTTGCGTGTGCGCTTCGCCTTCCCCTTCTTCGTGGCGGACTTGGCAGCAGGCTTTTGGGCCGACACGCCCGGGCTTGGGGACGGCGCCGGCGTCGGGGCTTGGCCCAGCGCCTCACCGGCAAAGGCCAGGGCGACAAGACCTGCGATCATAATGGACGAAAGCTTCTTCATGGTCTTTTGCACCTCCTGTTAAGGTTGAGGAAAGAAAACCCATGCCAGCGCAAATGCATCCGCTGTGCCATTTTACACACGCATCTCCTTCAGCCCTCAGTTTGGGCTCCGCAGCCCCTCTAGCACCCTTCTCACGAGCTTTCTGGTCCGTGAGACGTCGGAGGAAAAACGCCGAGTGCATATCCGAAATGGGATGCCCTTGCACGAAATGAAGCGCGAATTGGCTTGCCGTCGTGTCCGGCTCTGCTCTAGAGTGAATAGAAAAGGAGCCCTAACCGGAGGCAGATGTCAGTTGTCCCGAGAAAGGCGGCGGCGGTTGTATTGGTCCGCTGCGTCTCCTAGTGAAGGTCCTGATGGGCCGGCCGAGGCGCTGGGAAGCTAGGACGCTAGAACGCTGGGAGGCCAGAAGGTCTCGAGCGTCCTAGCGTGCCAGCCCGCAAGCCCGCCGCCGTTTTCCTATCAGGGCAGCGTCAGGGAATATCCGACGGTGCAGAATACGACGCCGTCGCCCAGCTCCTGCGCCAGGCGCGCGCCGGCCCGCAGTCCCGTGCAGTGCGAGAGGCCCATGCGCTTCACGCCCAGCCCCTTCAGGACTGCGACTGTCTCGCGGAACTGTTCCACAGGCGCAAAGTCCAAGTGCGTTCCACCGATCACGGTGTGGATCGGTTTGCCAGGCAGCTTGGCCTGGAAGTGGTCAATGGTGTTGATGAGGCCCGAATGGCAGCAGCCGAGGATCAGCGCCAGCCCCTCGGCTGTCTCCACCGCCATGGACTGATCGTCTCTCAGAGGATCCTTCCTGAACTCGCTGTTCTGCTTCACGAACAGATCCGCGTCGCCTGTCTCGAACGTCCGGCGCCGCGCGATCTCGCCGCTTAGGTACACCCCAGGCGCGATCTCCCGGAACTCCGTCGAAAGGTCGAAGGCTGCCCCCATCCCCTCTAGTGCTTCGCGCTTGAAGGGGAGGCCGACATAGGTGATTCGCTCGCCGACCTTTGCGTACCGATCAGCGAAGACCTCGGGGTGGGCATAGACCGGGATCCGCTTGGCCATGGCCCGCAGGACGCCGGCCAGGCCGCCAGTGTGATCCATGTGGCCGTGGCTCAACACCATGGCATCGGCCGCCCGCAGGTCCACCCCCAGACGAGGAGCATTGTTGAGCGTGGCCACGCCGGCCGGACCCGCATCGAACAGGATCTTGGCCTCGGGCCGAGCCAGGAACAGGGAGAAGCCATGCTCCGCGTACAGGCCGCTGGCCTTACCCGGCACCGTGTTCTCGGTGATCACCGTGAGCGTGGTCGCCATGCGTCCCTCCCCCGAGACACTTCTAGTCAGGCCTCGATCCGACCGGTTGTCGGTTATCAGTTCACCATTTGAAAATGCCACCTCGCGGCGTGCCTCGAGCGTGCTGCTCCTTCACGCTCAGCTTTCGCAGTATATCCTCCATGAGGCACCAGCGGGTCAGTGCAGACTGGAAAAGGTTCAGGCCGACGAAGGCCGTGAAGAGCAGCCAGTATGGGCTGTGCACTTGACTGAGCAGCAGGCTCACAAGAACGAGCGTTCCAGCGATCAACCGAATCCAGCGCTCGAGTGTCATATGCGCCCTCCCGGTCACGCGGCCGCCGACGAGATGTCGTCCACCTGGACCTCGACCGGCACCCCGTGCCGAACGGCCTGGGTGACCACGCAAAAGTCCTCATAGATCTGCAGGCAGCGTTGGGCCTTCGCGGCCGTCTCTTCTGTCCACTTGGGCAGCAGCCGCACTTTGATGCCGCCGATCCGTAGCCGACCCGCCTCGTTCCGCGTGAACTCGGTCAGGACCTCGGCCTCCAGCCCATCCACGGACAGGCGGGCCTTCCCCAGGCAGAACAAAAGACTGGCAGCCAGGCAGTTGCCCACCGCCGTGGCGAGCAGGCGCGAAGGATTCGGCCCCTTCCCCTCGCCGATTGGGGGCGACTCATCAGTGATCAGGTCGGGCAATCCCTCGCGGTCGAACCGGACGCGAAACCGGTATCCCGCCTCCTGGGTCAGCATCGTGCGGCTGGTCTTCTCGATGGTCTGGCTCATCGTTTCTCCTTGGAATTCGGGAATTCATCTTCCGTGCTCGACGAGCACGCCTGGACGCCTCACGTCTGCACCCCGGCTTTCCGCAGAATGATCTGGAGCACGATCCAGATCGCCAGGACGGCAACGACCGTCCACACTTCTCCGCCCCAGTTCATGGTGTCTCCTTAGTTTGTTTCGACGCTGTTCGATCCCATTCGGGTTGCTTCCGTTCGCTCACGCCGGCCTCGCCTCACCTCTCTCGCGCTTCTCTGCCATGTAGTATAGCACGGGGACCGCCATTCGGCTCAGGAGAGTCGAAGCCACTTCCCCCGCCATGAGGGAGATGGCCAGGCCCTGGAAGATGGGGTCGAAGAGGATGACGAAGGCGCCGACGACGACCGCCGCCGCCGTCAGCAGCATGGGCCGGAACCGGACAGCGCCGGCATCCACGACCGCTTCCGCCAGCGGCATGCCCTGCGCCATGCGCAGCTCGATGAAATCCACCAGGATGATCGAGTTCCGGACAATGATGCCCGCCCCCGCGATGAAACCGATCATGGAGGTCGCCGTGAAGAACGCACCCATCAAGCCGTGGGCAGGCAGGATCCCCACGAGGGTGAGGGGGATCGGCGCCATGATCGTGAGGGGCGTCTTGAAGCTCCGGAACCATCCAACTACCAGCACGTAGATCAGGATCAGGACCGCCGCAAACGCCAGGCCGAGGTCGCGGAAGACCTCGACTGTGATGTGCCACTCGCCGTCCCATTTCATGGCTAGCTTGTCAGTGAAGAAGGGTTGGACCGCGTTGTAGGGCTCGATGGTATACCCCTCGGGCAATCGCAATCCTGCGAGGGTCCGGTTCATCTGCAGGATGGCGTACACCGGGCTCTCCTCGGCGCCCGCCATGTCGCCCGTGACGTATACCACCCGCTTCATGTTCTTGCGATAGATGTTGTGGGTCTGGACCCCTTCCTCGGAACGGATGAGCTCGCGGAGAGGCACCAGCCGGCCGTTCGCCCCCATGACCTGCAGGTCGAAGAGCGGCGTCACGCCGGATCGTTCCTCCCGCGGAAGCCGGACGAGCAGCGGCACGTCCTCCTTCTCTTTAGGCAGGTGGGCGAGGCCGACCTCTATCCCACCCACGGCCAGCCGTAACGTCTGCGTCACTTGCTCAGCCGTGACGCCGTTCAGGGCCGCCTTTTCCCGGTCGAGGACGAAGCGGACGCGAGGCTGGGGATCCTCGAGGTACCAGTCCACGTCCACCACGCCCGGGGTCTTGGCGAATATCTCCTTGATCTGGCGGGCCACCGCTACCTGCCGCTCATAGTCCGGCCCGTACACCTCGGCCACCAGCGTCTGGAGGACCGGGGGGCCCGGCGGCACCTCCGCCACCTTCACGCGGGCGCCGTACAGCGCCGCGATGGCCTGGATCCCGGGACGCACCCGTTTGGCGATCCCGTGGCTCTGTGTGGACCGCTCATCTTTGGACAGGAGATTCACTTGGAGATCCGCCTGATGTGGCGCCTGGCGCAGGAAGTAATGGCGGACCAGCCCGTTGAAGTTGTAGGGTGCGGCCGTTCCGACGTACATCTGGTAGTCGGTGACCTCGGGCTGGGTGGCCACGTACTCCCCGATCTCGCGGGTCACGCGCGCGGTCTGCTCCAGCGTGGTCCCATCCGGCATGTCCACGACGACCTGGAACTCGCTCTTGTTGTCGAAGGGGAGCATCTTCACGTGGACGACCTTGAAGTACACCAGGGAGGCCGAAGCCAGGAACAGCACCACCACCCCCGTGAAGAACACCCAGCGCTTCCAGGCCGAGACGATGAGCGGCGTCATGATCCGCCGGTACAGCCGGGTTGTCCAGTCCTCGTGGCCCCCGACGTGGGTGGATGTCCGCTCGCCCTTCAGCATCCGGTAGGCCGCCCAGGGGGAAATGATGAAGGCGATAAACAAGGAAAACAGCATGGCCACCGAGGCGCCCACGGGGATGGGCCGCATGTACGGCCCCATCAGGCCGCCCACGAACGCCATGGGCAGGATGGCGGCGATGACCGCCCAGGTCGCCAGGATGGTGGGGTTACCCACCTCGGCGACGGCCTCGACGGCCACGGCCAGCAGCGGGCGTCCGCGGTTCTCCGGCAGGTGGAAGTGGCGGGCGATGTTCTCCACCACCACGATGGCATCATCCACCAGGATGCCGATGGAGAAGATCAGGGCGAAGAGGGTCACCCGGTTCAGCGTGTACCCGTACACGAAATACAGGAACAGGGTCAGGGCCAGCGTCACCGGGACCGCCATCAGGACGACGACGGCGGATCGCCAGCCGAGGACCAGCGCGATCAGGATCGTCACCGAGACCGTGGCCAGCATCAGGTGCTTGAGGAGTTCGTTCGACTTCTCCTGGGCCGTCTCCCCGTAGTTGCGCGTGACGGTAACCTGCGCCTCGCCGGGGATCAGGACGCCCTTGAGGGAATCCACCTTGGCCAGGACTTTGTCGGCGATGACGACGGCATTGGTACCCTTCCGCTTGGCCACAGAGATGGTCACCGCCGGGTAATCCTGCCCGGCGGGTGGGGTACCCAACTGACCGGTTGGGTCACCCGTGATGCCCTTGGCGTGCGCGGCCTTCCCCAGGCCGAACAGGACGTACAAGCGGGGCTCCTCCGGCCCGTCCACGATGCGGGCGACGTCCTGGAGGTAGACCGGACGGCCCTGGAAGGCCCCGACCACCACCCGGCCTACCTCTTCGGGCCGTTCGAGCCACCGCGCCGTATCCACCAGGATCTCGCGATTCCCCTGGCTGAAGCTCCCGGCGCGCAGCTCCTTGTTGGTTGCGCTCAGGGTCTGGACCACCATACCGGGGGCCAGGCTGTGGGCCGCCAGGCGCCCCGGATCCAGGAGGATCCTCACCTGCCGGCGCTCGCCGCCCAGGATCCGGGTCTCCGACACGTCCTGAATATCCTTGATCTGGTCGTCAAGCTGGGCGGCGATCCGGCGGAGCGTGAACCCGTCCACTCGGTCGCTCCACAACGTCAGGCTGAGGATTGGAACATCGTCGATCGAGCGGGGCTTGATGAGAGGGGTGGACGCACCGGGCGGGATGAGGTCGAAGTTGGCGTACATCTTGTTGTAGAGCTTCACGATGCTCTTCTCCTCGTCCTCGCCCACCTTGAACCGGACCACGGCGAAGCTCAACCCCGGACTGCTGGTGGAGTAGACGTACTCGACGCCCGGGATCTCCATCAGCTTCTTCTCCATGGGGATGGTGACCCGTTCCTCGACCTCCTTCACGCTGGCCCCGGGCATCTGGACGAAGACGTCCATCATGGGGACGATGATCTGGGGCTCTTCCTCGCGCGGCGTGGCGATAATGGCAAAGATTCCTAGGAGGATGGAGGCCACCACGACCAGCGGTGTGAGGCGCGAGTCAATGAACGTGCGGGCCATGCGGCCTGCCAGGCCCAGCGGTCCCGTGTACGGCTCTGGCTCAAGCGATGGAGTCTGCGCGTGCGTCATGTTAGCTGTTTCAGCTCAGAAATTCGTGATAGCGGCTCGACTCTAACGGCGTTCGGCGCACCCACGCCACATCGGTGGTTGACCACCGCAGTGCCGTGGGTCCCGGCTGTTCGGCAGTTCGAGAACAGCCGAACCATCGAATCCGCCAAAGGCGGAAACGTCCGAACGCTTTTGTGGGAGTGCGTCAACGTTTCACGCCCTCGATGCGTACGCCGTCGGTGACCCGCTCGGTGCCGGCGACAACCACGAGTTCCCCACCCGTCAGCCCGGAGAGGATCTCAACGGCGCCGCGGCTGGCCGCACCCGTCCGGACCAGCCGAAACCGGGCAATGTCATCCTGGCCGATCACATAGACTCCCTGAAGCTGCCCGCGCTCGATGATGGCCTCGCGCGCGACCCGGATGGCTTGCCGCCGGCTCATGGGTACCCAGGCCCGGCCGAAGAGGCCGGAACGGAGTTTGGGCGAGGCGGGGAGATCCAGTCGCACCAGCGTGGTCCGGGTGGTCGGATCGGCCGTGGGAATGATCTCGCTCACGGTGGCCGTGGTGGAGATGCCCGCTGCCTCGACTTGGACAGCCAGGGATTGCCCGCGGCGGATCCGGGCGGCCTGGGATTCGGGAACGGCTACCTCCAGCCAGTACCGCCGGGAATCCTCCAGGGTGAGGAGGGGAGCGCCCGGCGCCGCCAGCGATCCCACGTCCGCGTGCTTGACCGTCACTACGCCGCTGATGGGCGCAGCGATCTTGGCATAGCCCTGCATCACTTGAACGCTCGTCAGTTCGGCGCGTGCCGACTCGATGCGGGCCTGGATCTGCTGCCGTTTAGCCTCCAGCGCCTGGCGCTCCGCCACCGCGCGCTCCACGTCGGCCACCGCGGCCTTGTGGCGGGCCGCGACCTGATCGTACTCCAGGGGTGCCACCGACTTCCGCTCAAGCAACCGCTGGTAGCGGGCGAGCGTGGCGGCCGCCAGATCGCGCTGCGCCTCGGCGGCGGCCTGACCCGCATTAGCAGCGGCGATGGCGCGGTCCACCTCGGGAATGGCGCTCTCGGCCTCTCGCACACCCGCCTCCGCCCGTCGCACCTGGGCGGCGATGTCACTGTCATCCAATTCCACCAGGACCTGCCCGGTCTGGACTTCGCCTCCCTCGCGGGCATGCATGACGAGGATCTTTCCCACGATCTTGCTGGACAGCGTCGTGGTGGTCCGCGATTTCACCGTGCCCATCACTTCGGCGGCCTCATCCACACCGGCCGTGGTCACGACGCCGATGGTCACATCCCGGACGACCTTCGGCTCCGGTGCCTTCGCCGGCTGGGCGGGTTCTTTGCCGCAGGCGGCCAACGCAAAGAACACAAGGATCAGGAGAACGGCGTATCGCAACGTCTGCATGGCTTAGAACCTCGCGCGGTCCAATGTCCCGAGGCTGAGATCCAGTCTGGTCTGGCCCACCGTCGCGTCATAGAGGGTTCGGGTCAGGTTCGTGCGGGCGGCGGTGAGGGTGGTCTCGCTGTCCAGGAGTTCCACGATGGTGGTGAGGCCGGCGTCGTAGCGGTCCTGGACGATCCGCAGGCTCTCTTCTGCGTAGGTCACGGCATCCTTGGCCACGGTCACCCGTTCGCGGGCCGTCTGGAGGGCGAGGAAGGCGTCGCGGACCTCCAGCGCGATGGCGCTGGCCAGCCGCTCGCGCAGCGCCGTGGCCCGTTGATGATTGGCCTGGGCCTCGACGAGGCGCGCGTGGTCGGCGCCGCCACTGAACAGGTTCCAGTTCAGGACCACCCCGACCGCCCAGCTATCCTGTCCGTCGGAACTGAAGCGATGGTTATTGATCTCATAGTTGCCCATGAGATGCATGGTGGGGAGGAAAGCGCCCTTGGCCCGCAGCACCTCTTTCTCCAGCCGCTGTTCCTCCAGCGCGGCCTGCCGGTAATCCGGCCGCTGCTCCCGGGCCAGATCCTCCAGGCCTTCCAGCCGATCGTACCGCAGTGGGGAGAGATCCAGGCGACCGGTGATCCGGTACGACTGGTCCAGGGCCACCCCCATGGCATCGTTGAGGCTCGCCCGAGCGAGCCGGACCTGGTTCGCGGCCGCAATGGCCTCTTCCTTCAACCGGGCCAGGCGGACGCGGGCGGCGAGGGCATCCGAGGCCACAGCCACCCCGGCCTCGTGCCGGGCCGCGGCTGCCGAGAGATTCGCCTCGGCCGTTCGAACGGCCGCCTCCACCGTGGCCTGGGCCTCCTGGGCCAGGAGGATGCCGTAGTACGCGCGGACGACGGCGAAGATGACCTCGTGTTCGACACGGGCGCGACCGCGTTCCGCGGATTCACGGCCGAGTTCTGCCTGCTGGTAACCGAGGACGGTCCGGCCGCCCATGAAAAGGGGCACGCTGCCGCCAATGTTTGTGCGCCAATTGCTGATGGGGTTGGGATGATTCAACCGATCCACAGCGAAGTCGGCCGCCGTGAACCGCCCCTGGTTGAGGAGTGAGCCAAAGGCGTAGACCGGGTTGTCGCTGCGGGTGACCCCCTCGGAGAAATCCACCCGGGGCAGGAAGCCCGCCCGCGCCTGGTTAACGCCGGCGGCAGCGGCTGCCGCCTGGTGACCGGCCGCGCGGAGGGCAGGGTGCTTTTCGAGCGCTAATTTGACCGCATCGGCCAGGGCGAGGTCGGCGGATCGGCCGGTTTCACCCTGGGCCCATGCCGAGGTGCCAGGTGCCCCTACGAGAAGCAAGGAGAGGATCAACCAGCCGAGCCTTGTGAGTCGCCGTGCCTTCATGGCCTCCTCCGTAGACGGGACGGCTGCCGCCCCTTCTCGATCTGGTCCAGAAAAACGGCAAAGGATTCACGCAAAATCCTGAGATCGAGCGACTGGAGATAGTGGGCGAACTCTGGCCCAACTATACGTGGGACGCCCTTTCCAATGCAACTGGAGGAACGATGGAGATGCCGGGAGCAGGAAGGAAAAGGGGACGAACTCGGGGCTACTTGGACTTCGGAAGATGCGCGGCGAGCAGGGTGCGCAGGTCGGCGGCCACCTCGGGCGGGATCGGCCTTGAGGGGAGGCGGCGACACATCTCTGCGGTCGTCTTCAGCGTCTTGGCGAAGGCGACACAGGGGTCGCATCCTTCCATGTGGCGCCGGATCTCTTCGCAGATCTCCTGCGACAGCTCCCCGTCCACAAACTCCGACAGGCGCTCAAAAAGTTCTCGACAGGTCATGGACATCTCGTG
>CAZXXV010000083.1:0-11732 GCA_964644725.1 uncultured bacterium | reverse complement strand
CCTCATGTCCGGACGGCCGCCGGCGTGCGCGCCGCAGTTCAGGAGGCCAGCAAGCTGCCTGCACTCATCGTGCATACCCTCGTCTCGCAGGAGCTGCGGAATTTGATCCTCACCGAGGGACGGGCCCGGGGCGTCCCGACCATCGACCTGCTCGGGCCGCTCTTGCTCCGGCTCGAGGATCTGTTGCGACTGCAGCCGATGGCCAAGCCGGGGCTCTTTCGCGAGATGGACCAGGAGTACCGCCGCCGTTTCGAGGTGGTCGAGTTCGCCGTCAAGCACGACGATGGGCAGGACCCGCGGGGCTTGCAGCAGGCGGACGTTGTCCTCGTGGGCGTCTCGCGGACGTCCAAGACGCCGCTCTCCATGTTTCTGGCGGGGCGAGGGCTGCGCGTGGCCAATGTCCCCGTGGTGCACAACCTGCCGCTGCCGGAGGAGCTGGCCCGGGTGGATCCCCGGAAGGTCGTCGGCCTGACCATCAAGCCGGAACGGCTCCTGGAGTTGCGACGAGCGCGCCTGCAACAAATGGAGACCCCGCCGAAATTTCCGTACGCCGACCCGCGACATATCTGGGCTGAGCTGGACTACGCGCGCGATCAGTTCAACCGGGCGGGGTGGCCGGTGGTGGATGTGACCGACAAGTCCATCGAAGAGGTCGCTGCGGAGATCCTGGTTCTCACGGGGATCGAGCAGCCGGCCGCCCGTCCCAAGGCCGGGCGGGGTGACCGCCCCGCCGCTTGGCGCCGGACCTCAGAGTGAGAAAAGGAGGGTGGTCATGCCCGTCCGCGCCTACGTGTTCATCGAGACCACTCCGGGCAAGGCCGACCAGGTCGCTGATGCCGCCGCGAAGCTGCCTGGCGTGAAGATGGCTCATCCCGTCACCGGATCGTACGACGTCATCGCCTTCGTTGAAGCCAAGGATGTGATTGCCCTGGGCGAGTTCATCAGCACCCGCGTCCACCGCCTGCCCGGGGTGCTGAAGACCACCACCAACGTCGTGGTAGACTAGGCGTGCCGCGTTCCCGGCCGGCCTGGGCTGGCGGGTCCTCCTGACCCGTTCGGCAACGCGGCTGACGCGCGTGCGGCGAACCGCATCCTGATGCGCAACGAGGCGTCCATGGAAGGATCTCATCTGCGAAAAGATCCGGTAACCCGGCGCTGGGTGGTCATCTCCCCCAAGCGGGCCGAGGTTCCGCATCCGGCACCACCGACGAAGCCGCCGGGCCTGCCTGCGGAGGCGTGCCCCTTCTGCCCGGGCAACGAGGTCAAGGCCGGCCCGGAGATCTACGTCGAGCGCGAGCCGGGCAGCCCCAGGAACGGACCAGACTGGTGGGTCCGGGTCATGGCGGACAAGTATCCAATCCTTCACATCGAGGGGAGCCTGGAAAAGAGCGCCGAGGGCATGTACGACAGCATGAACGCGATCGGGGCGCATGAGATCCTGATCGAAACGCCAGAGCACGACCGGCACTGGGCGGACCTGGAGGTGCTGCAACTCGAGCGCGTGCTGCGAGCCTGCCAGCAGCGGAGCCTCGACCTGCGCAACGATGTGCGCTTCCGCCACGTGATCTGGGTGAAAAACCACGGCCTGCCCACGAGCCTGCTCCACCACCCACACTCCCACATCGTGGCCAGCCCCTTCGTCCCCCGAGCCATCGAGGAGGAACTGAAGGGGTTCGGCGACCACGTCCGCTGGAAAGAGCGCTGCGTCCTGTGTGACATGGTGAGGCAAGAGAGCGCCGCCGGCCGCCGGATCGTTCTGCGGGAGGGCGGAATCCTGGTCTTCCAGCCCTTCGCTCCCCGTTTTCCCTATGAGAGCTGGATCGTCCCGATCGAACACGGCCACGATTTCGGCGCCACCCGTGCGCCCGTGTTGCGGGATATGGCGCGGGCGATCCGGGGCATCCTCGCGCGCATCCGGAGCGTGCTGGACGACCCTCCCTACACGCTTGTGCTCCATTCCTCTCCGCTGGGCGAATTCACCCGCGAGGAATATCACTGGCACCTCGAACTCGTCCCGCGCCCACCCCTGTTCCTGGGCCTGGAGTGGGGGACCGGCATCTACATCAATCCCATACCGCCCGAAGTGGCTGCTGAACGTCTCCGCCAAGTAGTGCAGTAGCCCCGCCCTCCGGCATGTGTTGGGCAAGTTGGGTACGTACGGGCGGCGGCCGGTGCCGCCAGAGCTCGCCGCCGAGCGCCTCCGCGCGGCCCCGGAGTAAGCCGGCATCTCGAATCCCCCCACGGTGAGGGAAGCCTCCCCTCTTCGAAGGAGCGCTTTCGCCTCTGGCGGATGCAGACTGGCGGCGCGTGGAGAGGCCAAGAACGATTGTTGACGCCCGCAGGCTCGTGCTGTACGCTGCGCCGAGTGTTAGTGTCTCCCATGACCACCCAGCCTGACGTGAAATCCGAGATCTCCCGCCTCATCGAGGCGAGCCTCGCTGCGCTCTCCCCCGTGCTCGCAGACTACTCGGAGGCTCTGGGGGTGCCGGTGCGCCTCCAAGTCCCTCGCCGGCGCGTTGCGCGCCCGCGGAGACGACGGGGCTGGACCCTTCATCCCTTCGCGATCCCGGGGCGTGCGGGCTGGCTGGGCCTGGGGGCGGTGGGGTCGTCCCCTCCGTGATCTCGAGATCCTGGAGAAGGTCCGGGCCTACGCGGTGGTGGAGGATGTGGTGGGCAGCGAGAGCATTGCGGGAATGATCACCGAATACCCCATTCCCCTGACGCTCGGGCCCACGCACACCCCGCACAAGCGGGGGGATGCGGGGCAGCAAAAGTGAGGTGAGCATGCGACAGCGGGTGGTGATGGCGGCGATCCTGCTGGTGGGGGTAGCCGGTGAAATCTGCGCGGCGGCCGAGGGCCAACTCTCCGGAGGTCCGGAGGCGAAGCGCGTCGTGGCCCGGGTGAATCAGGTGGAGATCACCTATGGCGAGCTCCAGAGGCGCCTGGAGAGCCTCCAGCAGCAGCGGGGGCCGATCCAGCCCGAGCGGTTCAAAGATGTCGTGCGCGGCATGATCCAGGAAGAGATTCTGCTCCAGGGCGCCACAGCCGAGGGGCTGGACCAGGACGCCGCGGTCAAGGCCAAGCTGGAGCAGGCCCGGCGGCAGGTGTTGATTGAGGAGTTGGTGCGGCGGAAGGTCATTGCGCAGTCCCAAGTCACCGACGAGGAAGCCCGGAAGATGTACGAGGACAACAAACCCCTCTTCAGCACGGAGACGGTGCGCGTCAGTCACATCATGGTGAGGACCGAGGTCGAGGCCGAGGCCATCCTCAAAGAGCTGCAGGCGGGGAAGGATTTCGTCGAGCTCGCCAAGGCCAAGTCGCAGGATACCGGCAGCGCGGAGAAGGGGGGAGACTTGGGCGAGTTGCGACACAGCCAGACCGCGCGGGAATTCGAGGACGAAGCCTTCCGGCTCAAGGAAGGGGAGCTTTCGCCGGTGATCAAGACGGAGTACGGCTACCACATCCTCAAGGGCGGCGCCCACGCCAGCGTCGTCGAGCCCTTTGACGAGGTGAAAGGCCGTATCCGGCAGTCGCTCCTGCAGCAGAAGCAGCAGGAGACCTTCATGGCCTTCATGGCGGATCTGGAGAAGAAGGCCACGACGGAAATCTTCGAGGACCAACTGAAGTGACGGGTATGGGCCGATGGCGGCTTCGTCGCGAGCTCAGCCGAGCGGGTGGCCGCCCTGATCCTGGCGGTCATGGCCTTCGGGCTGGCGGGCCTCTGGCCGCCGACCTGGCTTCCCGAAAGCTTCCGCCTCCAAGCGGGGCGCACGGCGTTTTTCTGGCTCGGGATCGTGTGCTTCCTGGCTGCGGCGTGGGGGCGGGCAGGAACCTGAGGGCGGGGGCGGGTCCGACGAAACAAGGAGGCGGGTAGCGAGCGAGGAACGCCCGCTCTGGCCTCGGCCGCAGCGTTCCTGGCGCTTCCGGAGTGGCTGTCCCGTCCGGAAGCGCGTTCGGCGTTCCGAAAAAGCAAAAAGCCGTGGCGAATGCCACGGCTCTCGACGACGAAAGGTTGGTGCCGAAGGGGGGACTCGAACCCCCACGGGGGAACCCCCACTACGCCCTGAACGTAGCGCGTCTACCAGTTCCGCCACTTCGGCAGTGGCCTTTCTTCTAGACCCTTCGCCAAGAAAAGTCAACGGAAAATCACGAGACTCGGGGATGATCGGGAGGTCCCGACAGGAGGCGGCCGAGCAGAAAGGATGCCCGTGAGTCCACCTGTCGGACGGGGAGGGGAGGATCAGCCGGCTCCGGACTTCATGGACCGTCACCCCGTCATCACCTTGCTCACCGACTTTGGGCAGCGGGATCCCTTCGTGGGGATCATGAAGGGAGTGATCCTGGCCCTGTGCCCGAATGCGACCCTCGTAGACCTCTGCCACGAGACGGCTGCCTACGATGTCCTGGGTGGGAGCTTCCTCCTGCACTCGGCCGTGCGCTTCTTTCCTCCCGGGACGATTCACGTCGCCGTTGTGGACCCGGGGGTGGGAGGGCCGCGGCGACCCATCCTCGCCCACATCGATGACCAGCTCTTCGTGGCGCCGGATAACGGCCTGCTCAGCTACCCCATGGCCCACGGCACCGTCCGGGTGGTCCGTGCCATCACGGCGCGGGAGTACCTCCTGCAGCCGGTAAGCGCCACCTTCCACGGTCGGGACGTGTTCGCGCCGGCGGCCGGCCACCTAGCGCGCGGCGTTCCGCCGGAGCGGTTCGGCCCCGAGGTCCTGGATGCCGTGCGCTTACCCATCCCGCGACCGCGCCTCGAACCGCCCGGGACCCTGACAGGACAGATCATCTGGATCGATCGCTTCGGCAACTGCATCACGAATATCGGGCGCGAGGATCTCGAGGCCTTTACGGCCGGGACGGCGGGCCGCATCCGGGTCCTCCTTGCCGGCCGTCCCCTCGGCGGCCTCGTCCAATTCTTCGCAGAGGCGGGCCCTGGCGGTCACGGCGCCATCCTCGGTAGTACGGGTCATCTGGAGTTGTTTAGGCACCAGGGGAATCTCGCGCGCGAGTGGGGCCTTGTCCCCGGTGCGGTGGTCCGCCTGGAAAAGGCTGCCTAGCCACTCTGGGTTTCGGATTGTGGATTTCAGGTTGAAAAACCCGAATCGGTTATTCAGAATGCCAGCGACCAGCGAGGCGTCCTCCCCGTCGGCTGGGCGGTCCGGCCGGGACGCTTTTGGGTTAAAAACCGCTCGACCCGGTTCCCCGGCGTGATTCGTGGGCTGAGCGGATCCTTCGCAGCGGAGCCGTGCGAGGGAAGGGTCATGCCCCGGAGGACGGCTGCCGATTCGTGACGGTGGGCCCATGGACAGCGAGAGGCAGGAGCAAACGAGGGACCCGGCGGAGGTAGGGTTCGGCACCCTGCTGCTGATGTTCGGCACGGCGGCCATGGTCCACCTGGGGGCGGCGCCGGATCCCGTGAGCGGCGAGACGAAGGTGGATCTGGCCCAGGCCAAGCAGATGATTGATCTGCTGGATGTCCTGAAAGTCAAGACGGCGGGGAACCTGACGGCTGGGGAATCCGCCATGCTGGACGACCTCCTGTTCGACCTTCGCATGCGCTATCTCGAGGCGGTCAAGCGCGCATGACCAGGCACGGGTGGTGGACCTGCCGCTCGCTCGCCCTCGGGCTGTCGCTGTGGGCGGCCGCCGCCGGAACGGCCGGGGCCTTCCAGATGTTCCCCGCGGCCGAGGTCCAGGAGGCGCACGCGCTCCGCGAGCGCATCCTGGCCGAGGTCCCGCAACTGGATCCCAGGCAACTGCGCGAGCGCGCCCAGCTATCCCCCGAGGCCATCACCGTTGCGCAGCAGCGGCTGGCGGCCCTGCAGTCGCGCGAGGCGGAGAACCCGTTCTTCCATTGGGCGCAGGGTGAGGTGCTGCGCCAGACGCAGGGTGCGGCCGCGGCCGCGCCCGCCTTCGAACGCGCCCGCCAGACAGCCGGGCAGCGGGCGTTGATTCACTGGCTGCTCTGGCAGGACTTTCTGGGGCGCGACCTCCGCGCGGAGGCGCAGCGTGAGGAGCGGGCCCTGCAGGCCATCCAGTTGACCTGGGGCCTCGCGCGCTTTCCCGTCCTGGCGACGGAAGAGATGCGGCTGGGGGCTGAGGCGGCCGACAGCGGTGAGCTGGCCCGGGCGGTGGCCCTGTATGAGGCGGCGCTCGCCAACATGCCCGAATCCCCGGAAGCCTTGATGGGCGGCGCCAGCCTGATCTGGCAGGCGGACAAGACCCGGGCCTTCGAAGTCGCGCGTGACCTCGCTGCCGGCCTGTCCCAGAGCCTGCGAGGCCGGGAGACGGGGTTCCGCCTGACCAGCAACCTGCTGCTCAGCCTCCTCGTCACGTGGCTGGCAGCCCTCTGCCTGGTCGCCGCCATCCTCTCCATCAAGACCCAACCCCTCTTTGGCCACGACTTGAACGAGCGCATCCTCAAGGCGCTGCCGCCGCCCTCCCAGGTAAGCCTGGGCCTCCTGCTGTTCCTCCTTCCCCTGATGTTGGGCCTGGGTCTCCTCTGGGCGGCAGTTGTCGCACTCCTGATCTCCGCGCCGTACATGCCCCGGCGCGAGCAAGGTGCGGTCTCGGTGCTCCTGGCCGTGCTGGTGGCCATGCCCTTCGGATACGAGTGGGTGGCGGCCCGCCACGTCCTGGCATCCTCCCATCGGTTTGCCCTCGCCCAGGCGGTGGAGCAAGGGGGACGCGGCGAAACCCTCGTGCAAGAGTTACGTCGCTGGGCCGTGGACGCGCCGAACGCCGGCCTGCCACGCTACTACCTCGGCCTGGCGCTCAAGCGGCGCGGAGAGCTTGCCCAAGCCGAGGCAGAGATGGCCCAGGCCGCCCAGCTCCTCCCGCGGGCGGGGTTCGTGCAGGTGGGGCTGGGAAATCTGCAGTACCTTCTGGGGCGTCTGCCGGAGGCCGAGGCAACCTACCGCCGCGCGGCCGAGATCCTCCCCGGATCGGCGACGGCCCAGTTGAATCTCTCCAAGCTGTACACGCAGCGCCTGCAGCTCGATCAGTCCAACGAAGCCCTCACCCGAAGCCTCAAGCTGGACCCGCACATGGCGCGCACCGTCTCCTATTTCCACGGGCAGGGCATCACGCAGTTCGTCATCGATGAATCCGTGCCCCGGGAGGCACTGGTCGCAGGCCTCGCCCCGTGGATCGGGGATGTGCGTGCCGTGGCCGAGGGCTTCTGGGGCAGCCCGCTGCGTGGGGTGTCCCTGAGGCTCTTGCCGTACGTGGCCGTGCTCCTTCTGATCCTCTTCTGGACGCATGTGACCCTGCGCGGGCGCACGCCTCCGGTCAGGCGCTGCCAGCAGTGCGGGGCGCCGTTCTGCGGCAAGTGCCAGACCCACCCGAAGGAGAAGGAGTGCTGCAGCCGCTGTGCCGCCGTGTTCCGCCAACGGGAGGGAGTCACCGCCTTCGTCAGAGGCCGCAGGATCCGCGAAGCGGAAGAGTGGCAGCGCCAGGAACGCGCCCGCCTCGGCATCCTGGGCAGCGTGGTTCCCGGCGGCAGCGACCTGTACGGGGGGCACCTCGTCCGGGGCCTCCTCCTGTGCCTGCCGGCGGTCTGGCTCCTCGCCGAGGCCCTCGCCCTGGACCTCCTGACTCCCAGCTTTCGGTTCGCCTCGCCGCTGCCTGGCCCGATCCGCTACACGGTGGCCATCCTGCTGCTCCTGGCGCTGTACTTGTTCTCGGTGCGGCGCAGCTGGGGGAGGTCGATTGCCAGGACCCGCTGAGGCGTCCCGCAGGCGAAGACGGAACCGGATCACCGGGGAAGCAAATGGCCAATTACGAGCCCGAACGGCGCGGAGCAAGCATCGCACGGACTGAAGTCCCATGGCCCTAGAAGGCACCTTCAGAGATTTTCACATCGCGGATATCGTGCAGCTCATCGGGCTGCAGCGGAAGACCGGCACGCTCACCCTGGAAGGGGAAGACGACACCCTGACCATCATGTTCCAGGATGGAGCGGTGGCGTGGGCGCACTCCACCCGCGTCCCGTGGGAGCGGCGGATGGCGCAGATCCTGGTGGCGCGAGGCCTCGTGACGCCGGCGCAACTCCAGGGGGCACTGAACAGCCAGAAAGAGAGCAAGAAGAAGCTGAGCGCCATCCTGGCGGAGAAAGGCCTCCTCCAGAAGAAGGACTGGGACAGCCTGCTGGCTCAGGAGGTGGGGGAAGCCATCTACCGCCCCTTCCGATGGACAACCGGTCGGTACCGGTTCGTGTCGGAGCCCTCGGTGGACCTCGCCGAGGGGGAAATCGGTCCCCTCGGCGCCGAGAATGTGCTGATGGAGGGGATCCGCCGGGTGGACGAATGGCCGATGATCCTGGAGAAGGTCCCGTCCACGGCCATGGTGTTCAAGGTGGGATCCCGGGCCGGCAAGCTGAACCCCAAACAGGTCGAGCCCAACGAGGTGAAGATGCTGAATCTCGTGGACGGCAAGCGCACGGTCCAGGAGCTGGTGGACGCCAGCGGCCTGGGGGAGTTCGAGGCCATGTGCGGGTTGGCCTCGCTGGTCACGGCCGGTGCGATTGCGTCGGTCGGCCCGGTGCCGACGGCGGCGCCGGTCGAGGCTCCTGCAGCCCGCGTCGCCCCCAGTCTACCGGCGCGGGTTCCCGCAGGGCCGCCGCCCTGGATCGCCAGGCTGGCCTGGGGCGTGGCAGCCGCCTGGCTTCTCGTGAGCCTGGTGCTCTTCCGGGCGGAGCCCTTGGGGCTGTTGCCCCTCTCGCCGGCCCGCGCCATGTCGCTGGACCGGGTGCGCTTCCTGCGGGCCCAGGCCGATCTGGCCGAGCTTGCGCGCGACGTGGAACAGTACACGGCGAGTACGGGGGAGTACCCGACCAGCCTGGAGGCTCTTGGAGCCCTGGGGAGGCCGCTCCGGGATCCGTGGGGCCACCCCTACCAGATTCGCCGCACCGGCCCCGGCGTGAGCGTGATCAGCGGCGGCCCGGACGGCCGGATCGGCACGCCCGACGATATTGCCGTCGGCGACCGGTGAGAGTGTGTGAAGAAATCGTCGCTGAGCCGAGAGCCTGCCTGCGCCGCCCCGGCAGGCAGGCGTGACTGTAAGCTCCCTGCCTGTCGCCGGGCGACGGCAGACAGGTTGATTTTCCGTGGGTGAAAAATGCGCTTGGCTTCGTCGTGAGCTCAGCCGAACGGCGCTGATTCACCGATATTTTCACACACTCTGAGCGGTCACGTCGTTTGACAGCATCCGGCCCGTATGTTACAAAGGTATCTCCGCCAACTGTGGATTCCCTGCGATCCGGGAGGTTCGTGTGAGACCACCAGTGAGTGATGCCGCCCTGGGGGCCGGATGCGTGCGCCTGGCTACCCTGGCCTTCGTATCTTTTCTCGTCCTGAGCGCGCCGGCGACGGCCCAGGATGGCACGAGCGCCCTCCAGTCGCTGCAGGATGCCTTCGTCCAGGTCGCCCAGTCGGTGAAGCCGGCGGTGGTCAACATTGCCACCACGCAGCGGCCCCGCCCCCAGGAGGGACGCCGAGCGCCGCAGGTGCCGCCGCAGTTCCGCGGGCCATTCCGCGACTTCTTCGGCGAGGATTTCTTCGAGCGCTTCTTCGGTGAGCAGCCCCAACGCGAGCGGCGCAGCCTGGGCTCCGGCGTGATCGTGGACAAGCGGGGGTACATCCTCACCAACAACCATGTCATCGAGCAGGCGGACGAGATCGAGGTCCGCCTCTCCGACAAACGGAAATTCACCGCCAAGGTCATCGGCAAAGACTCCAAGACGGACCTGGCGGTGATCAAGATCGACGCGCCCGATGATCTCCCGGTGGCGAAGCTGGGGGATTCGACAAAGATCCGGATCGGCGAGTGGGCCATCGCCATCGGCAATCCCTTTGGGCTGGACCAGACAGTGACGGTGGGCGTCATCAGCGCCGTGGGCCGGTCCGAGGTCGGCATCACAACCTACGAGGACTTCATCCAGACCGACGCCTCGATCAACCCCGGGAATTCGGGGGGACCCCTGCTGAACCTGAACGGGGAGGTGATCGGGATCAACACGGCCATCGTGGCCACCGGCCAGGGCATCGGCTTCGCCATTCCCATCAGCATGGCGAAGGAAATCAAGGATCGCCTCATCGCCCAGGGCAAGGTCGTCCGGGGCTGGCTGGGGGTGGGCATCCAGGAGCTCACCGAGGAACTCGCCGCCCAGTTCGGCGTGAAGCCGGAGGACGGGGTCCTGGTTGGCAACGTGATGAAGGACAGCCCGGCCGAACGCGGCGGCATGAAGCCCGGGGACATCATCCAGGAGTTCAACGGGACGAAGATCAGTGGCGTGCACCAGCTCCAACGGGAGGTCGCCCAGAGCCCCGTGGGGGCCCCGGCGCGGCTGAAGGTGTTGCGGGAAAAGCAGCCCATGATGCTGACGATCGTCCTGGGCGAGCAACCGACCGATATCGCCGCCGCATCAGAGCCGGGATCTACACCGGCGGAGGCGGCGGAACGGTTCGGTCTGACGGTCCAGGATCTGACGCCGGAGCTTCGAAATCAGCTTCGGTTGAACACTGTGGACGGGATCATGGTCTCCAGCGTGGACGAGGCCGGCCCCGCTGCCCGGGCCGGCATCCGGCCGGGGGATGTCATTACCGAAGCCAACCGTGAGCCGATGAAGAGCACCCGCGACTTCTCGCGGATCCTCGGCCAGATGCGGCGGGGGCAGAACCTGCTGCTTTTGGTGCGCAGGGACGGGAACTCGCGGTTCGTGGTGCTCCCTCCCAAGAACTGATCGCCTCAGGGCCGACGGGTCATGCCTTCGGCTCAGGCCGACCGCACTCTGCACGCGCAGCCGCTGGCGGAGCCAGGATGGCCCGACGCTCGGCATCCTTTTACGAAGAGATCAGCGACGATACGCTGGCGGCCTACATCCGGCGCATCGTGCGCATCCCCCTGCTCGGCAAGGAGGAAGAGCTCCGCCTGGGTGCCCTGATCCGACGGGGGGACGAGCGCGCCTACCGCAAGCTGGTCGAGGCCAACCTCCGCTTCGTGGTCAAGGTGGCCATGCGCTACCAGGGATGCGGGCTGTCGCTTCTGGACCTCATCAACGAGGGCAACCTGGGCCTCCTGGAGGCGGGGCGCCGCTATTCCCCGGAGTACGGGGTCAAGTTCATCACCTATGCGGTCTGGTGGATCCGGCAGGCCATCATGCAGGCCCTGGCCGCGGGTCGGGGCGCGGTGCGGCTGCCCATCCGGAAGGCGCGCCTGGCTGCCAGGATCCGCGGGCTACGCGCCGACCTGACCCAAGAGCGACAGGAGGAGCCGAGCGACGCGGTCCTGGCGGACGCGATGCAGCTCCCGCCGGGTGAGGTCGAGGACGTGCTGCGCGGCAGCCAGTCCCAGAGCTCGCTGAGCGAGGATGAGGCCGCGGAGGAGCATCTGGGGCTGGAACTGGCGGGCAAGAGCGTGATCCCGCCGGCCGACCAGGACCTCATCACGCACTCGTTCCGCGACGAAGTTGAACGGATGCTGCGGCACCTAACGCCGCGGGAACGGGCGGTCATCGAGTTGCGCTTCGGCCTGGGCCCTGAGGAGCCACGGACCCTGGAAGAAGTGGGCCGCCGCCTCAAGCTGTCCCGCGAGCGCATCCGCCAGATCGAAGAGCGGGCAAAGCAGAAGCTCCGGTTGATGGCTCGGACGCGCCACCTGAAGGATTACTTGAACTGACGCGGGGTGAGGAACATGGAGCGCGCGGTCGACAGCGAAGGGGTGC
>CAZXXV010000082.1:0-11816 GCA_964644725.1 uncultured bacterium | reverse complement strand
CGACCAGGTCGAGGCCATGACCATGGGCGACCGGATCGTGATCATGAAGGACGGGTTGATCCACCAGGTGGGCGCGCCGCTCGAGGTGTACGCGTTTCCCCAAAACCAGTTCGTGGCCGGGTTCATCGGATCGCCGGCGATGAACTTCATCCCCTGCACCGTGACCGCCCGGGATGGCAACCTGTTCTTCATCGCCCCGGGATTGGCACTCCCCGTGCCGACTGCCAAGGCCAAGGCCATGGCCGCTTACAAGGACAAGACGGTCACCATGGGGATCCGGCCGGAGGACATGCACGCGGCGACGGCACAGGATCCGCCCAACAGCCTGTTCGACGCCAAGGTCGAGGTGGTGGAGCCGATCGGGCACGAGATCTACCTGGATGTGATGGTGGGCAATTTCGAGATCATCGCCCGGGTGAGCCCCGATTGCCCCGTCAGGGTCGGCCAAACGATCAAGCTGGCGGCATCCCTGGACAAGCTTCACGCCTTCGATCCCCAGACCGAGCGCGCCATCGGCCTGGCCTGAGACCGGGCCGCAGGGTCCCGCCCGGCCGTGCTGCTCCCCCGGAATCCGGCGGACGGGGCGGCCGGGCCGAGCCCCGGCGTGATCCAGGGCGAGTCCCGACGGGCTGTGACTGCATTCCGGCGGTCCGGCCCGTCGGGATTCGTGCTTTTCGGCCCGCGGAAAGACCCCACTGGAATACCGACCGGATGAGCAATCTGTCTACCGGCGACCTCGTCCGGCGACTCGAGCGCTGGGCCCCTTTCTTGCTGCTCGGGGGGACGGCGGCGTTCTACCTCCTGCGGCTGGGGGAAGCTGGACTGTACGATCCCAACGAGGGGATGTACGCCGAGATCCCCCGGGAGATGGTCCTCCTCCGCGATTGGCTGACCCCCCACTTCAACTTCATCCGGTATTTCGAGAAGCCCCCCCTCCTCTACTGGCTCACCGCTATGTGCTACGAGCTCCTCGGATTCTCCGAATTCTCGAGCCGTCTGGTGAGCGTGTTGGCGGCGATCGGCGGTGTGGGCGTGATCTACGGAATCGGCCGGGACCTGTGGGGGAGACGGGTGGGCTTGGTCAGTGGCCTGATCCTGGCGACCAGCTTTGGGTGCTTCATTTTCAGCCGGATCATCGTCACCGATATGCTCTTAACCGCGCTGCTCGCCGCAACCTTCTGGGCCGCGCTGCGCGGCCTCCTCGACGAGAGGCCCCGCCCGGGCATCATGCTGTTAGCGTACGTCGCCATGGGACTGGCCGTCCTGACCAAGGGACTCATCGGGCTGGTCTTTCCATTGCTGACGGTCGCGGGCTTCCCGCTCGTTACCCGCGACTGGCAGCTCCTGCGCCGCCTGGAACTCCTGCGGGGCAGCGCCGTCGTCCTGGCCATCACCGCCCCCTGGCACATTCTGGTGGGACTGAAGAACTCGGGGTTCTTCTGGTTCTACTTCGTGCACGAGCACTTCCTGCGCTTCGTGGGCCAGCGCGAGCTTGATTACGCCCCCATGCCCCTCTACGCCTTCCTGATCATGGTCGTCGTCTGGACCTTCCCGTAGAGCGTCTTCCTCCCGGGGGCGCTCCGCCGCTACTGGCCGAGGGCGGTCGTGAGCAGGGAGGACCGCGGCATCCTCCTCGTCCTCCTCTGGGCCGCTTCGGTGGTCGGCTTCTTCGCCCTTACCCCGTCGCGGCTGGAATACTACTCCATGCCCGCGTTCCCAGCCCTGGCGCTGCTCGTGGGACGCCTGTGGGGGGCCGAGATGGCCCCTCGCCCCGGCCGAACCTTGGCCAGCGGGCTCTCCTATAGTTGCTTTGGCCTCCTCACCATCGCGGTCGGCTTGCTCCCGGCTCCCTGGCTCTTCCCCAGGCTGGAGAACATCTCGCTGTACAATATGTTCACGGCCATGGACGCCTACTCGCGCGACATCCAATACGGGATCCTCTCCAACGCCGAGGTGTACACCGTCTCGTCCTATGAGGAGCTGGTCCCGATCCTGCGGTGGGCGACCCTCGTGCTCCTCGTGGGGATCGCTACGGCCACATTCGCCTGGCTGCGTCGGAGGCCGGGACTGACCATGGCCTGCCTGGTGGCCACCATGCTTCCGACGCTCGCCTTCATCCAGACCGGCATCGTCATCTTCGAGCCACACCGCTCCATCATCTATCTCGCGGACGTCATTCGCCACGAGTTCCGGCCTAGTGATCAGCTCATCATCGAGGGCCCCTACGAAAACTTCGCCAGTGCGAACTTCTACACCGGCCAGCGTGCCCGGGTGCTGCACGGTTTGTTCGGGGACCTGGAATTCGGGTCGCGGTATCCCGAGGCGCAGGGGACGTTCCTGGAGGAGAAGGAGTTCGTGGAACTCTGGCAGGGGGCTAGGCGGGTCTATCTTCTCACTGACTCCCCGAGCCGCCTGGCCAAATTGCAGGCCCTCGGCTCGGAGCCCGTGCTGCTCGGCCGCAGCGGGAAGAACTGGCTGTTCTCCAACAGGAAGGATCCGACGGGCTAACCGATTTCCAGACCAGCCGGCATCGCCACGGTCCCGGCGCGTCCGCGGATGGGCCGGGAGACCACCTCGGTCACGGGAATCTTCTCCCCTCCCTGCGCTCGGACCTGCTCTGCCAGGATCTCCAGAGGAAGGCATGTGACGCCATCCTCCCGAAGCCCCCAGAGCAGTCGATCTGCCACTGCCTGAAAGCCGACCCCTTCCATCTCCGCGTGAATCGTGAGGACGCTCCAATTCCGTCCGCGAACTCCCCGGCGCACCCCCCCCACAAAACCTTGGCCATCCAGGTCATCCGGTCCCAGGACTTCATCCAGTGTGGGGAAGGTCGTGGGCAGTTGCAGCGTCTGGAGTCTCAGCCCCGCCACTCGAGGGAAAAATGGTTCCAGGCCCCGGGCGTCACTAGCGTATGCGAAGCCCATCTCGTCCAGGACTTGGAGGCTGGCCGCGCTCACCTGCCAGCCCGGCGCCCCGAAACCACGGGGGGCGCGGCCCGTCACCTCCCGGTAGAGGGTCACGGCCCGGCCGATCTCCCCGCGCACCGCTCGCTCGTCCATCCGGTGCAGGCGGTCCTGCCAGCGCCGATGGTCATAGCCGTGAATGGCCAGCTCATGGCCCTCCGCGACCACCGCTCGCAGGGTGGGCGCCAGGCGGCCCATGTGCCGTGGCGGGAGCAGCGTCCCCGAGAGGATCGTGCGCAGGCCGTAGGTGCGGATGGCAGACGTCCGTCGCATCTTCGCCAGGAACCCCGGCCGGAAGGCGCGGACGATGGCGCGCCCGGTCGTGTCCGGACCCAGGGCCACGAAGAAACTGGCGCGCACCCTGTGGCGGTCGAGGAGGCGGAGGAGATTCGGCACCCCAACCCGCAGGCCGTCGTAGGTGCAGACGTCGACCTTGAGACCAAGCAAGACGCTCATCGGATTGACTTATCCGCAGATTACGCAGATTGACGCAGATTTCACCGGGCTTGTCTTCGCCCGCCAAATCGTTCACTCGTGCATTCGCCCGCTTTGTGCTCCAAATCCGTTCCGCATTCCCCATTCCGCACTCGACATTGGGTAGCCCTTCCCCCTCCCGCCTTACGCTTCCACCCTTACCGCGCCTCGCCTCCCAGCATTGTATTCATTCCGCACTCCGCAATCGGGTACCCTTTGGGTGTTCCACATTTCCGAAGGATTCCGCATTCTGCATTTCGCATTCCGCATTCACGTATCATCGCCCATTCCCCGCCCGGAACCACTCGATGGTCTGGTGGATGCCTTTCTCCAATGGGGTCTCCGCGCGGACGCCAAGGATCTCATGCATCCGCCGGACGCAGGGAACCCGGCGCGGCACGTCTTCGTAGCTCTCGCCATACACCGACTGCTGGGGGACGAAGACCACCTTGGACCGGGAGCCGGCGATCCGGATCATCGTCTCGGCCAGCTGGAGGATGCTGGTTTCGACGTCGCTTCCCACGTTGAAGATCTCGCCCACGGCGCGGTCGTTCACGCCCGCTTCCACCGTGGCCCGGATGGCGTCATCAATGTAGGTGAAGCAGCGCGTCTGCTTCCCGTCCCCGATCACCGTCACCGGCTCGCCGCGAAGCACCTGTCCCATGAAGATGGTGATGACGCGGCCCACGTCGATCTTGTCCAGGCGCGGGCCGTACACGTTGAAATAGCGGAGGACGACCACCGGGAGTCCCAGCCGGTGGTAGGCCAAGCAGAAGTGTTCGGCCGCCGCCTTGGAGGTGGAATAGCACCAGCGGTCGATGCGTGTGGAGCCCAGCACCCGCTCGTCGTCCTCGGAGAAAGGCACCTTGGGGTTCCGACCATACACCTCCGAGGTGGAGCTGAACACCACCTTCCGGCTGTGCTTGTACGCGAGCTTCAACACCGCCTGGGTGCCGTTGATGTTCACGTTCAGGACCTCGTAGGGGTCGCCCACGTAATGTTCCACCCCCACCACGGCTGCCAGGTGGTAGACCAGATCACACCTCAGGATCAGGCCGTCCAGGATCTCGGTATTCAAGACCGAGTCGCGGACATAGTGGAAGCGCGGGTTCCCCAGGTTGTGACGCACCTTCAGGTCGCGTCCCACGTCAAGTATGGTGACCTCATCTCCGCGGGCCAGGAATGCGTCGGTCAGATGCGATCCCAAGAACCCCGCCCCGCCCGTGATCAGGACCTTCAATGCTGCCTCCTTTCCCTTCCGGTCGCCTACGGTGTCAATGACGAGAACTGTAGATTAGAGCCCTTCGGCAGCGTTGCCAGAAAAGTCGCCCCATCCGTCTCGGCTCCATCGCGCGGTTGAACCCGGAGAATCTCCAGGATCCCGTCGCCTGTCGCTACTTTGAGCGCGCCGCCCTGCCCGGTCCCCAGGATAGTCCCCAGGGGCGCCGGCGCTGGCCGGCCTCGGGGCGGCCGGGCAGACCAGAGGAAGACTTGCTTCCCCTCCCAAAAGGTAAACGCCCCGGGAAAGGGCCGGGCGACCGCGCGGATCAGATTGTAGATCTGCCAGGCGGATCTCGTCCAGTCGATCAGGCCGTCCGCCGGCGTCCGGCGCCCGAAGGTGGTAGCCGCCGCATGGTCCTGAGGCACCCGCGGCGCCCGACCCGCGTCGATGAGGGGATATGTCTCTGCCAGCAGGGCGCGGGCCGCCGCGGTGAGCTTCCGCGAGAGGGTGAGCGCCGTATCCTCGATCGCGATGGGCACAACGCGTTGGGCGATGATGTCTCCATGGTCGGCCTTGGCATCCATGTGGTGCAACGTGACTCCGGTGACTGTCTCCCCGTGCACCAGCACCCAGTTCAGCGGGGCGCGCCCCCGGTACTTCGGCAGCAGGGATCCGTGTAGATTGATGGCTCCCAGAGCTGGAATGGCCAGGATCGCCGGAGACAAGAGGCGGCGATAGTAGAAGGAGAAAACGAGATCGGGGCGAAGGCGCCGAATCTCTTCCACGAACATCGGGACGTTCGGATCGTCGGGCATGTGGACGGGGATCCCGTGAGCGGCTGCCAGCTCTGCCACCGACCCGAACCAGATCGTCTCCCCCGGATCGTCGCGGTGAGTCACCACCACCACGACGTTCGCCCCCTCGTCCAAAAGCTCCTGGAGGCACGCCACCCCGATGTCGTGATACCCAAAAACAACAACCCGGGAGGATTCGACGCTCCCGGGAATCGCATCTCCGACCCTATCCATGGTCATCAGGCAAAGACGTCACATTAGCTCTGCTCAGCCATTATCAAGTCTTCGCGTACGAACGTACGAATGTACGCAGGCGGAGTTTTCGGCCCGTTGTGGCGATGCAAATCCGAAATCCGCAATCCGAAATTCGAAATGAGTGTCATTCCGCATTCCGAATTCGGGTACCCTTTGGGTGTTCAGCATTCGGAAGGTACCTTCATACCCTCGTACCTTCGTACACACTTCAGGTCTGATCGTGTCCTGCCTCGAAAATTCGCTGGATCACGTACCGCGGCCTCCGACGCACTTCCATGTAAATGCGGCCGATGTACTCGCCGATGAGACCCAGCGCGAGGATCTGGATGCCAACGAAGAAGAAAAGGATAGCGAAGAGCGTGAATACCCCTTCCGATTCGGGTCCAATCAGCAGCCGGCGGAGCATCAGGAATCCACCGAAACCCAGACCGAGAAGCGCAATCCAGATCCCTGCCAGACTGACGACCTGGATAGGGAGGAGCGAGAATCCCGTCATGAGGTCGAAGTTGAGCCGGATGAGGCGGAAAACATTGTACTTGGACCGGCCGTTGGTTCGCCGGTGATGCCCCACCGGGATCTCCGTCGGGGATCCTGCAAACGTGTTGGCGAGGGCCGGGATGAAGCTGGACACTTCGCTGCACCCCCGTAGCACCTCCATCACCTCCCGACGGTAGGCGCGGAGCATGCAGCCGTAGTCCCGCATCTCCACCCCGACGACCTTGGAGGTGATCTTGTTCACCATCCAGGAGAGCAGTCGACGGACCGGATGATCTTGGCGAGTCTGGCGCCACCCCCCGACCACGTCGTGACCCTCACCGATCTTGTCCAGCAGCCGTGGAATCTCCTCGGGCGGGTTCTGGAGGTCCGCGTCCAGCGTCACGATCACATCGCCGCGGGCGTGATCCAGCCCGGCGAACACGGCCGCATGCTGGCCGTAGTTCCGGTTGAGCTGGATCACCCGAACCTCGTCATGCTTCTCCTGCAGGCGGCACAGAATCTCGAGAGACCGATCCTTGCTCCCATCGTCAACGAAGATCACCTCGTACGGTCGGCCGAGCCCCTCCAGGACTGGCTCGAGCCGCTCGTACAGTGGCTCCAGGTTCGCCTCCTCGTTGTAGACGGGGATGACGACGGAGACCGCCGGTCTAGGATGCTTCGCCTGCTGCCGCTGCGGGATAAATGCGTCGTTTGTCATATCAAGACCTTTACCCTCTGTACTCCCAGGGCTCTCGCGCCTGGATCCACAGAAGGAATTGTGGGAACACGTGGAAGAGTTCGATTCGGAGGAAAGCGTCACGCAGAAACCCAACGCACACCGCGAAGGCCTGCGCGGCCTCGGCTGATCACGCCCGGCAAAGCTCGCAATTCGGCGCGGGCCTTGCGGTTGGTCGGCAGGGTCAACAGGCCATCGGCGGGCTGAATGAGTCCCTGAGGCTACTCATCCGTCCACCCTCGAGCCGCGCAACCCCTCTTGGGCCCACGAGACGCGCAGGCCAGTTACGCTCCTGGCCGCCTCACAATCAGGCAGTCGTTGTGTCCACCGAAGCCGAACGAATTGGACAGCGCGACATCCACGCGGCTAGGCCGCGCCGCATTCGGCACATAGTCCAGATCGCATTGGGGATCGGGGTACTCGTAATTGATCGTGGGGGGCAGGGCCTGGTCGCGAAGGGCCAGGATACAGGAGATCGCCTCAATGGCCCCGGCCGCCGAGACCGTGTGGCCCACCATGGATTTCGTCGAGCTGACCGGGATGTCGTAGGCCCGCTTGCCAAAGACGGTCTTGATGGCCACGGTCTCCACCCGGTCGTTCATCGGGGTCGAGGTGCCGTGGGCGTTGATGTAGTCAACGTCGGCCGTGCCCAGGCCAGCGCTGTCCAGGGCCCGCTGCATGGCCAGGGCGGCGCCCCGCCCCTCGGGATCCTCGTCCGTCAGCCGGTAGGCATCACAGGAGGTCCCGTATCCGGACAGCTCGCAGAGGATCGGCGCTCCTCGCTCCAGGGCGAGGTCCAGCCGCTCCAAGACCATGACACCGCTCCCCTCCCCCAGAACAAACCCGTCGCGGGTCTTATCGAATGGTCGGCTGGCCCGCTCTGGCTCGTCGTTGCGCGTCGACAGGACGCCCAGCAGAGAGAACATCACCATCTGATTCGGGGAGACGATGCACTCCGCCCCCCCGCAGATGGCGCGGTCAACCGTCCCCCAACGGATCTGCCGGTAGGCCTCGCCGATGGCCTGAGCGGAGCTGGTACAGGCGGTCTGGATGGTGCAGGTAGGTCCAGTGGCCCCGAACATCTGCGCTAGGCCATAGGTGGCATAGTGGGGGAGCAGGCGGTACAACTGCTGTCCTTTGAAGAAGCGACAATATGATCGGAAGAAGGCGTCCGGCGAGACCTCCCGGCTCCCCTCGGGCCTGGATTGATACGCGATCTCCGCAATCCGGCCCATATCCACCTTGTCGCCGTAGGTACCGAAGACAACCGCGACCCGATCCCCAGCCAGGGCCGGGCTCCAGCCGGACGCCTCATAGGCCATCCGTCCCGCCGCCAGGCTGAACAGGAGCGAACGCGGGCCCTCCGGCCTGAGGCTCAGCAAGACCCGCCAAGCCTCCAGCGCCTCGTGGTCATGAACGTAGCTCGCAATCCGGGCGGGGAGTCCTGAGGCATCGAAGTGCCGGATCCGCCCCACTCCCGAGGTGCCGGCCATGGCGGCCTTCCAGTAGGGCTCAATCCCGATTCCAATCGGGGTGAGGATGCCCATGCCGGTCACAGCAACGCGCCTGTTCACCATGCGTTGACCGAGAGGGCCGAGCGCTTCGCCGGCCCCCCCGCCTTCAGATCGTTAACGAGTATCCCCCATCCACGACCAGGACTTGCCCTCGGATCATCTCCGCCTCGGGGCTGCAGAGGAAAAGGACGGCGGCGGCGATGTCCTCGGGGCTGACAATCCGACCCGCCGGGGTCTTGCGGCGGATCGCCTCGATCACCGACTCCACCTCGGCCAGTTGCCGCCAGGAGTCGGTGGAGACTGCCCCGCCGGAGACGGAATTGACGGCGATCCCCAGTGGGGCATACTCCACCGCCAGGTATCTGGTCAGGACCTCCAGGGCACCCTTGGACGCGCCCATGCCTGCATAGTAGGGAATGGCCCGCTGCGATCCGATGCTGCTCACCGAAACGATCCGGCCTCGCCGCCCGTGCATCAGCGGGGCTGCCGCTTGGGCACAGAGCAGGAAGGCCCGGGGATGGGTATTCATCATCCAGTCCCAATGCTTCGCCGTCAGGTCGTTGGCGGGTCGGAATACCCCCGAGGCGGCGTTGCTCACCAGGATATCCAGGCCACCAAAGTGGACCTTCACCTCGTCGAACAGCTTCCGGATCTGACCCGGGTCCTTCATGTCGGCTTGCACCAGGTGGGCACGCACCCCGTGGGCTCTGACCTCCGCTGCTGTCTTCTCCGCCGCCTCGTGGTTGAGGAAGTAGTTCACCACAACGTCTGCCCCCGCGGCTGCCAGCCGAAGGCAGATGGCCCGACCGATGCCGCGGCTCCCCCCCGTCACCAGCGCGACCTGTGCCTCAAGCACCGTCGCCCTCCCCGCCCTGACCCATGGCCCGGGCCCGGTTGTCCAACGCGATGCTCACCGGATCCGTGGTGAGGATCTCGTAAAACCCCCGCATGCGTGCGCAGGCCCGGGCGGCGCCGGGGTCTCCCGCCGAATCCACCAGCCGGTAGATCAGCGAGGCCCGTGCCACCGTGCGTTCCTCCACGGACGCCGACGCGCGCACCTCGGCAGAGCCGGCTGCCTGCGAGACCAGCACCACATGGACCTGCAAAGAATCTCCCGGCTGCACAAAATGTTGAAACTTCCCGTTGACGACGTGCTGGAGGGCGGGGAGCAGGGTGAAGTCAGAGCTTCTCCCCAGGAGCAACCGGGCCGCCTGATCGCAAGTCTCCAGGATCAGGCAGCCCGGCATGATCGGTCGGCCAGCGAAATGGTCGGCAAAAAAGTCCTCGCTGTTACTGACGTTCTTGCGGATGATGGCCTCCTTGCCCGGCTCCATTCGGAGGATCCGATCCACCAGGATGAAACGCATCGAAGTCTCTCTCGTCCATGGGCGCACGCCACGCGCCATGAGCTATGAGCTATGAGCTTGGACTCAGTCGGTGCGCAGGCGTGGTCCAAGCTTGCCGCAGATGAAGTTCACCAGGGTATCCACGGTCAAGAGATCCAGCGTCCGCTCGGTCAGCCGGCGCGTGCCCAGGTCCGACCGGATGATGGCCAGCAGATCCCCCTGATCCGCCTCACCCACGACAAAGCCGAGGACGGAAAACTCGTTGGTCAGCCGGCGCAGCAACTCCTGCCCCACCTCGTCCGCGGCCTTACCATCGGCGGCAATGCCCTGGGTCCCGCGGAGGTGCTCCAACACCTTGTCGATGCCGCCCCCTTCCAGCGCACGCAGCTCCTCCGGGCTTATCTTTACCCCGTACTTCCCCGTCAGGATCTCCGCCAGGGTCGGGAGGATCAACGCCCCCCAGGCCATGATCCGATGCCGGATCTCGGCCGTTTCGAGGTTCACCCCGAATGCCTGCTGGACCTTGAACCCCATATCGAGGAAGTCAATGGATTCCGTCCCCAGGTCCCTGACGAGAGACGCGGATGGAACGACCTCGGCCTCTGCGACACCCAAGGATTCCACGAGTATGCTGCGCAGCGTCGCCTCAACCTCTTCCCGCGTCCACTCCCGACTTTGCTCCTGCACCTGGTCAGTCATAGGATCCCCCATATTCCGGCTCTACCCTGGCTCGTGGCTGATGGCTCATCGCTCAGAGTGTGTGAAAATATCGGTGAATCCGCCAAGCGCATTTTTCGCTCACGGAAAATCAAGAGGTTACAGTCACGCTCTCGGCCCAGCGACGATTTCTTCACACACTCTCATTGATGGCGCTAGGACGCTGGAAGGCTACCATGCTGGAAGGCTGCACTTCCCCAGCCGGTTCAGCTTTCAAGCTTTCCAGCATTCCAGCTTGCTAGCCTTCCAGCCTTCGGTTGATTCCCCATTCCGCACTCCGCATTCAAGAGCGGGAACCGGCGCATCGGAGAATCGGGGAAACGGGGACATCGCACGTTGAACGTTGAATCTTGAACCTTGCCCTCCGCACCTCAGTCTCGGCCTTCCGTCAAATTCGAAATTCGCAATCCGAAATTCGAAATCAGCCATCATTCCGCATTCCGAATTCCGCATTCCGCAATCAGATCAGTCCCCCGTCCACCGCGAACACCTGTCCAGTGATGTAGGCCGCATGCTTGGACGCGAGAAAGACGACGAGGGGAGCGACATCCTCCGGGCGGCCAAGCCGGCGGACGGGAATCCGCTCGCGGACGATCGTATCCGCAAACGGCAACAGCGACCGCGTCATGTCTGTCTCGATCAGTCCCGGCGCCACGGCGTTCACCGTCACGCCTCTAGCGCCCAACTCTGTCGCCATCACCCGGGTCAGGGCGTTCACCGCCGCCTTGGCAGCCGCATAGTTACCCTGGCCCTTGTTCCCCCGCCACGCCCCGACGGAACTCACGTTGATGATCCGCCCCCACCTCGCGCCCAGCATGTGCCGCGCGGCCAGCCTGGAACAACGGAAGACGCCGCTCAGATTCGTTTCTAATACCACAGACCAGGCCTCGTCGTCCATCTCGGGGACCAGGGCGTCCCGGACGATGCCGGCGTTGTTGACCAGGATGTCCAGCCGCCCACCCCGGGCCACCACCGCCTCGATCATGGCGGAGACGGCTTGCCCGTCTCGGACGTCGGCCTGCCAGGCGGAGGCCCCGCCCCCCAGCCCTTGGATCTCCGCCACGACCTTGCTGGCCCCCGCCTCGTCTTGGCGGTAGTTGACCACGACGGCGGAACCGGCCTCTGCCAAGGCGCGGGCCACCGCCGCGCCGATCCCGCGAGACCCCCCCGTCACCAGGGCCACCCTCCCCGTCAAGTCAATGTGGAACATTAGCTCATCCCAAGCGCTTTGCGCCCATCACTCTTTTTGGCCTTCCAACGCTGGCACCCATAAGGCGTGAGGCACGAACGGGCCGTTCCCTAACGTTTCGCGCCTGAC
>CAZXXV010000081.1:0-11841 GCA_964644725.1 uncultured bacterium | reverse complement strand
GCTCTTCGCCAGCAAGTTTCCATAAATCATCTGTGACCTCCGGGTATCCGCTGTATCAATGTGCCTGCCGGCGATCGACGGGCACGGATCTCCCAGCCGCTGCTCTGACGCTTGGATAAAGCGCGTCGATCCTAGTCTTGGCGTGGGGTGATGTCAAGGTGATGTGCCCCCAACTCAAATCAGCCTTTCTAGCGCATTCGAGAATGGACGGTCTCGCCAGCGGCCGGAACGTCCGGGCGATGTCGGTCACGCTGGAGCGTATCATCCGGATTCGCCCTTAGTCTTTGTCGTTGTCCGTACCAGCGCACCATCTAATGCCAGCGGCGGGCGGAGCGGACCGTCCTGTTGACAGCCAGAGGGGTAATTGAGTAGGTTGTTTAGGAAAAATTCCCGCGGGGGTTGGCGTGCCGGCGGGGCGCCTGTCGGTCTTCCTCATCCGATGAGCCCCCGTTCCCCTCGGAAAACTTCCATCTCCGGCTCCACACTCCGACGACTGCTCTGGCAAGGGGAAACTGGGCCGAGGCCGAACTCGGAAACGGATTCAGCCTGATCAATCGAGGCTTCGGGCAATCTGCGTCGTCCTATCCTCGAGGGGGAGCACCCATGAACCGACAGTTCTACCTGGACCTCGCCCGTTCAGGCTTGCGCATGCCCATCGGGACGGATCTCGTGCTCCACGAGAAGCCTGATCCGGAACGCATTGTGCGGGATGGCCAGGCCCTCGGCAAAGTGGTCGAGGAGGTGGCCCGGCGCTATCGGACACCCCTGGCCTTTGCCCACATGGATCTCACGCTGGAAAAGACCATCCTGTGCGAGATGCTGGACATTCCCACCGAAGAGATCCCAACCTACCATTTCCACGAATCCCCGGGAGAGGACATTTTCCGGAAGGTCGAGGATCGGATAAACGGCCCGCTTCACCCGCAACTGCAGGCGCACGTCGACTCCGTGGCCTACATCGCGAAGCACACCGACCTGATCCCTGTGGGCATGGGGATCGGCCCCTTCTCCCTGATGACCAAACTGCTCTCCGATCCCATCACGCCTATCTACGTGGCGGGCTCCGGAGTCACCGCGGACGAAGATCCGGAAGTACAAACGGTGGAGGCCTTGCTGGAGCTTTCCCTGCAGATCGTCCTCCGCTCAGTCTCCGCGCAGATCCAGGCGGGCGCCAAGGCCTGCTTCATCGCGGAGCCCGCGGCGAACAAGGTCTACGTCTCCCCCAAGCAGATCGAGGCGGGCTCGGACATCTTCGAGCGCTATGTCATCCGCCTGCATCGTCGGATCAAGGCGCTGCTAGATTCGCACGGCGTGGACCTCATCTTCCACTGCTGCGGGGAGCTGACCGACTACATGGTGGAGCAGTTCACCAGGCTGGACCCGGTCATCCTCAGCCTGGGCAGCTCCCGGAATCTGTGGGAGGACGCCCGCCTCGTGCCCAAGCACATCGTCCTCTTCGGCAACCTGCCGTCCAAGCACTTCTACTCGGACAGCCTGATCAGCCGCGAAGAGGTGGAGCGGCTCGCCTGCGACCTCATTCGCCGCATGAAGGACACCGGGCACCCGTTCATCCTGGGCAGCGAGTGTGACATCCTCAACGTGCCGGGCTATGAAAAGCCGATCCGGGACAAGGTGGAGGCGTTCGTCCGCTGTGTCTGTGACTGAAGCCGGATACTCCGTGGCTCCAGGAGGAATAAGAGGTCGGCACCACCGCCTAGCTTCCGAAGAGCCTCGGGAGGAAAAGGACGAGCTGAGGAAATGTCGTCACGACGAACAGGACGGCGATGAGGATCAGGATGAACGGCAGGATGGCCCTGGTGTACACCTCGACGCTCAGGTCCGCGATCTGACAGATGACGAACATCACGATGCCCACCGGCGGGGTGAGGGTGCCGATCGACATGTTGACCGCCAGGACCACTCCGAAGTGGATGGGGTCGATCCCGACCTGGGCCAGGATCGGCATGACGATGGGGATCGTCATGATGACGATGGCCGTGGCCTCCATGATGCACCCCAGGAATAGGTAGAGAATGTTCAGCAGCATGAAGATGACCCACCAGTGCCGGCTGAAGGCACTCAAGGCCTCAGCGACGAGCTGGGGCACCCGCAGGTAAGCCATAATCCATCCGAACGCTGCCGCGGTGGCCACGATGAAGATCACCATGGCCGTGGTCACCATGGTCTCGGCGAAGATTCTCGGCAGGTCCCGGAGGCGGATCTCCCTGTAGACCAAGGTGCCCAGGATCAGGGCGTAGACGCTGGCCACGGCTCCCGACTCCGTCGCCGTGAAGACGCCACCCAGGATGCCGCCCAGGATGATCGCCGGCGTCAGGAGCGGCAGGACCGCATCCCGAAAGGCCACCAGAGCCGCAGCGAAGTGAAATGCGTCATTCCTCGGGTAGTTCCGGCGTCGGGTAATGAAATAGATGAGGGCCATGAGGGCGAAGCCCATGAGGACCCCGGGGATGAAGCCGCCGACGAACAGCGCGCCGATCGAGACGCCTCCCGCGGTAACGGCGTAGATCACCATGATGATGCTTGGTGGGATGATGGGCCCGATGGTGGAGGCGGAGGCGGTCACGGCCGCTGCGAAGGGTCGGGGGAACCCCTGTCTCCCCATGGCCTCGATCATCACGGGGCCGAGGGCGGCGGCGTCGGCCACGGCCGCCCCCGAAATCCCGGCGAAGAACATGTTGGCCACCACCGTGACGTGTGCGAGCCCGCCGGTGATGTGCCCCACCAGGCTGTTGGCGAGGGCGAAGATCCGGCGGGTGACGCCCCCCGTGTTCATCAGGGACCCGGTCAGGACGAAGAACGGGACGGCCAGCAGGGGAAAGGAATCCACACTGATGGCCATCCGCTGGGGGAGGGCCACCAGGGGCACGCCTTGCTGCCAGAGGAACGCCACCGATGAGACGCCCAGGGCAAAGCTGATGGGCATGCCCAGGAACACGAGCAGGAGCATCAGGATCGTCAGGAGCATCTGCCTACGCCTCCCTCCCGGGCGGCGTGGCCCTGCCGCTGGATAACCGTCGGGCGAGGTTGGGAAGGAGATACCAGAGCATCAGGATTCCGCTGAACGGGACCGGGAGGTAGAACCAGTTGCGCGGGTAGCCGAGACTCGTGCTGAAATCGGCCCGGGTAGAGAGGACGAGCTGCCCTCCGTAGAGGACCATGACGACGGCCATACCGGCCAGCAGTAGGTCCATCCCCGCCAGCAGCAGGGCGGCCGCCCGTGGCGGGAGCCTGACGAACAGGAAATCCAGGCGGGTGTGGAGATTCCGCTTGACGCCGATGGCCGCCCCCAGGAAGACGGCCCACACGAAGAAGAGGCGGGCCAGCTCTTCGGTCCAGGGAGTCGAAATCAGGAGCACATAGCGGGCGACCACCTGCACAAAAGAGAGTAGGACGGTGGCGGCCAGCAGCAGGGCCGCCACCCCATCCAGAACGACATCGCCGGTCCCGCGGGCAGGAGGCATGTTGGGAAAGAGGGCTATCGGGTGTTTACGATGCGGTCATAGAGTTCCTTCCCCCACTTGCTTTCCCACTTCTTGTACACCGGCTGCACCGCCGCGCGGAACGCCTCCACTTCGGTCTCCAGGAAGGTGATCCCTTCGCTCTCCATCTTCTGCCGCAGGTCCTTCTCTTGTCCCAGCACTAGCTCGGTCTGCCACTCGCCCACCTCGACCGTCGTGTCTCGCAGGATCTTCTGCACGTCGGCCGGGAGGGACTGCAGGAAGCCGGTATTGACCAGCACACAGTTCGTGTAGACAAAGTGGCTGGTCAGGTCGATGTACTTGCCCAGCTTGTAGAACTTGCCGTTGTACATCCAGTCCAGGGGCAGCTCCACCGCGTCCACCACGCCTTGTTGCAGGGCCGAGTAAAGCTCCGGGAACGGGAGGGGCACCGTGATGGCCCCCATGGCCTGCCAGAGGTCGATGTAGACGGGGATCCCCGCGGTGACGCGGATCTTGATCCCACTGAACTCCCTGGGGTTCCGGGCGGGTCGCTTGGTCAGGGTCTGCCGGGTCCCCTGTTGCCAGTTGGCGGCCAGCACTTCCACGTTACGTGCGCGCAGCTTCTGGTTGAACTCGCTGCCGATGGGCCCATCGACGACCTTCATCATATGGGTCCGGTCGCGCCAGAGATAATAGAGGTTCAGGATCTCCATCTCGCTCACGATTCCGTGCAGGATGGGGTAGCCAATCCCTGCCATCTGGACGGTGCCGAGGGACACGCCGTCCCGGAGATCGATCTCCCCGCCCAGGGTCCCCCCAGGGAAGACCTGGATCTGGAGGCGGTTCTGCGTCCTCTCTGCCACGAGCTTGGCCAAGCGCTCAGAGGCTTGCTGGACCGGGTGGCCCATCGGCGCGATCAAGCCCAGCTTGGCGACCTTGGTCTCTCCCGCCCAGGAGGCACCGGGAAGGCTCAGCCCCAGCGCCAGCGCGCCGGCGAACACGACCAGAACCCACCGACCGGCCAACGTCGTTCGTCTCGCTAGAAACATGGCAGCCTCCTTTCGACGCGGGTCTGCCGACCGATCAGACCCTGATGGGATACCGCCCGTACTCGAACGTGGCCTGCCGCATGGCGTTGAAATTGGCCAGGGGGACGTACTCGGGGACGGAGTTGCTGGACGCCACCGCATAGCCACCGCCCGGCGCCAGGTCGTGAATGCGCTGACGGACCTCCTCCCGCACCTCCTCCGGCGTGCCCCGGGTCAGCGTGTACCCGAGGTCAATGTTGCCGAGGATGGAGATGTGGGAGCCGTACCGGCGCTTGATCTCATTGATGTCCATGGCCTTCGGCTCGATGGGGTTCAAGCCGTCGAAGCCGCAGCCGATGATGTCCTCTATCACCTCCTGGAGGGCGCCGTCGCTGTGATAGACCACCAGGCGCCCCCAGGCGTGCGCCACCTGGTTCATCTCCTTGTACCAGGGGAAGAGGTGGGCGTGGAGCAGGCGCGGGCTGACCATCAACTGCGTGTTGAACGCGATGTCGTCGGCGTGCCAGATGGCCCCCACGCACTCGAACCGCAGCATGTTCTCGAACACGCGGAACTGAAACTTCCCCACCCGCTCAAAAAGCTGCGCGACCAAGTCGGGCTCATCCGCCAGCGCGAAGCTCATGCCCTCTAGCCCCATTAGCCACCAGACGCAGGTGAAGATCTTGCCCAGCACGCCGATGACCTTCACCTTAAGGGGCAAGAGCGGTCCAATTTTTTCGAACGTGCTGTAGTCCAGAGCGTCAGGGTCCGGCCACTGGAACGCCTCGAGCTCCGCCCGTGTGGTGATGAGCCCTTTGCCCTCGGTCGCCCACGAGCGCACTTGCGTCTCGGGCGTTTCGGCCGCGTACTGGGCCTCGACCTCGTGCATGGACTGACGCTTGATCACGTCTGTGAGCTGCAGTCCCTGCTCGATGGGGACGTGGTCGTAGCCGGCCACGGACCAGAAGGCCACCTCATCCTTCAGGTCACGGATCGACCGGCCGAGGATCCGCTCTTTCAGGAGCCGGTGGACGCTGATGTCGCCCAGGGGCACATAATCCGGCTCTCCGCTTCGCAGCAGGACGGTGCGCATGCGGTCGAAATTCGGCTCGATCATCTTGTTCCCGTGTCCAGTCGGAAAGCGAAGCTAGGCGGATCTTGGTGCCGCGTGGCTCCCCTCGGCCAGCTTTTTCCGAAGGCCTTCGAGAATGTTGACGGTGTAAGAGGTGCCGAAGCGCCGTGCGCCGGCCTCGTACAGCGCCAGCACCTTGTCAATGTCGGTCACGTATCCTGACGCCTTGACGACGACCTTCGGGCTGACCGTCGCCCGCATCAGCCGGATGTCCTCCACCGTGGCCCCGCCGGGTTGGGTCGCCGTGGAGGTCTTGACGAAGGCGGCGCCCGCCCGCTCGGCAATGCGGCAGGCGGCCACCTTCTCCTCGTCGGTCAGGAGATAGGTCTCGAGGATGGCCTTGGCCGGCGCCCCGTAGCGCTTCGCGACCTCGACCACCCCGGCGATGTCGCGCTCGACGAACTCGTACTGCCCGGATTTCAGCGCGCTGATGTTGATGACCATGTCCAGCTCCTGCGCGCCCTGTTGCAGCACCAGCTCGGCCTCGTAGCGCTTCACCTCGGGCAGGTTCAGCCCTTGCGGGAAGCCGATGGCGATGCACAACCGTACGTCCGAGCCTTCCAGGAGCTGCTTCGCCCGGGCGGCCTGAAATGCCTTGGGGACCACGCACCTCACCCGGTACTTGCGGGCGATGGCGATCCCCTCGACCAGATCCTCGTCGGTCTGGCCGGGCAGCAGGATGGAGTGGTCGATCATCTGGGCCAGCTCGTCTACGGTGAGCACGGTTCTCCCCTTTCACACGCTCAGGCGCGGATCAACTCCTTGGCCTTGGCCACGCCCCCGGTGGCCGTGGGGGAGTAGAAGTCGGCGCCGATTTCGTCGGCGAATCGCTGAGTCACAGCGGCCCCGCCTACCGCGACGCGCACCTTGTCCCGCAGACCGGCGGCCTTGAGGGCCTGGATCGTCTCCCCCATGGCGAGCATGGTCGTCGTGAGCAGCGCGCTCATCATGACGAAGTCGGGCTTCTCCGCCTGGACCGCCTCCACGAATCGCTGGGGCTTGACGTCGGCCCCGAGATCGATCACCTCGAAGCCGCTTCCCTGGAGCATCATGCCGACCATGTTCTTGCCGATGTCATGCAGGTCGCCCTTCACCGTGCCCAGCACCACCTTGCCCTTGGCCTTGCTCCCCCCTTCGGCCAGGAGCGGCGCCAGCAGGGCCAGCCCGGCCTGCATGGCCCGGGCGGCGATCAGCATCTCCGGGATGTAGAACTCGGCGCAGGTGAATTTCTCGCCCACCACGTCCATGGCGGGAATCAGCGCCTGGTCCAGGATCTCCTGGGCTGCCTTCCCCTCGGAAAGGGCCTGCTGGGTCAATTCCTTCACCCGGGCCGTCTTGCCATTGATGACCGCTTCCTTCAATGTCGCATAGTCAGCCATAGTGTTCTCCTGTGACTGCCGGGGGGTGAGTGCCGCGCATCCCCTTGCTCGACGTTCGCTCAGTTGGTCCGGCCGACCGGTGCGGCATACCGGAGCCGGAAGAAGGCTGCGAGCATGGCCTCGGCATTTGCCAGGGGCACATCGGTGCCAACCTGCCCATAGCCGATGTACCCGCCGTTGTGCCTGCCAAAGGCGTCATACAGTCGTTGCACGTACGCCTCGACCTCGGGCGGGGTTCCGAAGGGCAGGGTGACTTGCCGGTCCATGTCCGCCCGGAAGCATACCCGGCCGCCGAACCGCCGCCCGACATCCTCGATGTCCATGCAGGACATCTGCGGGTTTAGCTCGTCGAACCCGATCTCGATCAGGTCGTCCATGATCGCGTCGGTCACGCCGTCCGTGTGCAGGTGGGCGAAGAGGCCTCCACTCTTGATCGCCTTGACAATCTTCGCGTAGGCCGGCTTGTAGATCTTACGCCAATGCTCCGGCCGGATCATCAACGTCTGCTGGGTCCCCCAATCGTCGTTGACCAGGATCCCGTCAATGGAGTCGCGATGCTTCAGGAGAATCTCCACCCGCTTGAGCAGAAACTCGGTGATCCGATCGCGCAGGGTGTACATCTCCGGCCGGTCTTCCGCCAGGTCCACCAGGGAATTCTCGAACCCCCGGAGCCAGTTCGTCAGGTGCCAGAGCGTGCCCACCTCGATGAGGGAATAGTGCTGGTGGCCGTCAGCCTTCACCGCTGCTACCATTTCTTCGACACCCTCGATGCCGACGGTGGGCTCCGGCCACTTGAAGGCGTCGAGCTTCTCCCACTCATCCAGGGGATGGCCGATCACCTGCCCCAGATAGTCGTCGGTCAGGCTGTCCCAGACGCACCCCCACTCATCCGTCACCCCGCGCAGCTTGCCGCTGCTCTCTCCGACGCCGCGCCGGTAGGCGAACCAGCCCCGCGTCGAGGGAGACAATAGCGCGTCGCCGGGGTAGCGTGCGTACAGATCTTCGAGCTTCTTGCCATACTTGCGGAAGGCGCCCGGAAGCGAGCGATGCATGACGGGAACGCGGTCCGGCCCCGCAAACGTGATCGCCTGTGTGTACCGCTCGCGGCTGTTCATGTGATCTTCCCCACACAGATCACCGCAAAGGCGTGCCCCCTTCGAGGACGCACCTGCGGACCCGTGCTCCTAGCTGTCCCACGGAGGAGTCCCCGCCGCTCGGACAAGCGGACTCCTCCGGCCCCCGTTGCAGTGGCTTACTTGTAGCTCTGGATCTTCTCCCGCAGTTCCTTTGTCCAGATCTTGTCGTACTTCTCGTATACGGGTTTCATGGCCTCGCGGAATGCGGCCCGGTCCGGCTCCACCACCACCATGCCGTACCCCTTGAGCTGCTCCAGCATCTTGCCTTCCTGGGCGTTCAGAAACTCGAGATACCAATCCATCGCCTCCTGGGCAGAGTCGGTCAGGGCCTTCTGGAACTCCTTGGGCTGCTGCTGGTACAGCTTCTCATTGAAGATGATGGAGCCGGTCTGGACGATGTGGGCGGTGTGGATCAGGTACTTCTGCACCTCGTAGAACCTGTTCGACAGAATCTGGGGGTAGGGGTTCTCCTGGCCGTCGACGACCCCGCTCTGGAGACTGGTGAAAATCTCTGCCATGGGGATCGGCGTCGGCGTGGCCCCCCAGGCGGCCACCATGTCGCGATACACCGGGATCTCGGGGACGCGAATCTTGAGGCCCTTGACATCGGCCGGCTTCGTGGCCGGGGTGTTCTTGGTCGTCAGGTGCCGCGTGCCGATGTAGCCGACGGCCAGCGCCCGAAAGCCCTTCTTGATGACCGGCTCGTACAGCCCGTCGAAGATGGCCGGGTCGCGGACGCCCTTCTGGAGCTGCCACCGGTCGTTCCACATGAAGGGGGCGCTCAGGATGTTCAGGGCCTGGTTGAAGGAGGCATACTCAGTGGGATCCGCGTAGAAGGACTCAAGCGTGCCGATGGCCACCCCCTCGGGCGCGGTCCGGCCGCTTCCGAGGACACCGCCGCCGTGCACCTGCACCTTGAAGGCCCCGCCCGTCTTCTTGGCCAGGCTGTCGCCCCACCGGGTCAGCATCTCCGTGGCGGGGTGCTCGGGCGCCAGGGTGTGGCCCGTACGGAAAGTGATGACTTTCTGGGCTTGGGCTGCCGCCCGCCTCGGCATGGACGTCGCGGCCACGCCGCCCGCCGCTGCCAGCATCTTCAGGAACGTTCGCCGATCGTGCTCACCTGCCAGCCGCTTGCTCATCTGTCTCCCTCTCCTTTCCTTCCCTGAGGCTTTTTCTCGGTTCCCTCTAGCTCTCCTTGATGGACACTATGGACCAAAACGGGCGCGCCAGGGGCACCGCCCGGATCACTTGGCTGTCCCCATGAGAAGGTTGGGAATGAACATCACCAGCGGGGGGTAGAAGGTGATGAGGAAAAGCACTACAGTCAGCGCAATGAGCATCGGCCACACCTCGCGCACGAATTCCATCATCGTGATCTTCGAGATGTTGAGTATGACGTACATGACCGTGCCGACGGGCGGGGTCAGCGTGCCGATCATGAGGTTCAACACGAAGAACACGCCGAAGTGCACCCGATCGACGCCCAGGCCATCTATGGTGGGCAGGAACAACGGAGTGAACAGCAATAGGAGGGCCGTCGTCTCCATGATGCATCCCAGGAACAGGAACAGCAGGTTGATGAAGATCAGCGCGACAACCCGATTTGCGTAGAATGGCTTGAAGAGATTCTGAAGCGCCTGGCCCACCATCTCCCTGATGAAGATGAATTGGAGCACCGTCGCTGCCGCCACGATGAACAGGACCACCGCCGTACTGGTCACCACCCGCGTCGCGATCGGCAGCAGATCTCTGAGGGTGATCTCCTTGTAGATGAAGAATCCCACGAACAGCCCGTAAATGGCCGCCACCCCCGCTGCCTCGGTCGGCGTGAACGCCCCGGTGAGGATGCCACCAACAATCAGAACCGGCATGAAGAGGGCCCAAGAGGCATCCTTGATGGCCAGGAGGACCTGCCGGAAAGTGGCCCGCTTGTGGCGCGGGTACCCGCGCCTCCGGCTGACGACATAGACGGTGGCCATCAGGAACAGTCCCATCAGAACGCCGGGGATGATGCCGCCCAGGAAGAGTCGCCCAACGGAGGTGGAGGCAATGAAGCCATACAGCACGAAGCCAATGCTGGGAGGAATGATCGGTCCGATGGTGCCCGCCGCGCTGACGATGGCTGCAGCAAAGGGCTTGTCAAATTTCTCCTGCACCATGGCGGGGATGAGCACCCGGCCCGTGCCGGCGGCATCCGCCAGGGCGCTGCCGGACATACCGGCCATGATCATGTTCGCAACGACCGTCACGTGCGCCAAGCCGCCCGTGATGTGTCCCACCATCGTGGATGCCAGATTCACGAGGCGGTGCGTCACCCCACCGGTGTTCATCATCTCACCGGCTGCGATGAAGAAGGGCACGGCCAATAGAGGGAAGGACTCCACGCCGTTCGTCATCTTCTGGGCAATGACATAGAGGGGAACCTGCTGCTGGATCAGGTAGATGATCGCCGGGACCAGGATGGAGTACGCGACAGGTACGCCGATACTAAAGGCGACCAGCATCACCGCGATGATCATTATGGACGCCACTGCCTACCCCCTATCGATGCCTGAACAGCGAAATGAGATGCCGGGAGTTGTGGACGGACATCAGCAGCCCGGACACCGGCACTGCGGCGTAGATGTACATCGTGGGAATCCCCAGTGCCGTCGTCTCAACGTCCTGGGTGACCTCCACCAGCCGGATGCCCTGCCACACAAGGAGCGCCAGCACAGCACTCACCACCGACAGGGATACGACCTCCATGCCCTTGGCCAATCTTCTTGGTGCCAGGGAGACCACGATGTCAATGATGATGTGCTCCTTGTGCTTGGTGGCGATGCTGGCGCCCAGGAAACAGACCCAGACCATGCAGAGCAGGACGACCTCTTCGGTCCAGGAGAGGGGCATCTTCAGTGCGTACCGGCAAAACACACTGAGTCCGACGGACCCGGTCATGATTCCGAGGAGAATCGCAGTAACGATCTCCTCGAGATGGCCAACCGCCCACACGAACCCATGGAACGCGCCGCGTCGGACATGGGTAGATGCCTGGGTTGTCCCAGGGGCAGGAGGAGGGATCGATTCTTTGGAGTCAGTCATGGCCGTTCTCCAGCCAACGCGTGCGAACTCTCTGTGGGTGCGGTCGCTGCCGGGGGCTTTCGGGGGGAATGGACGGCCGAGAACTGACGGGCCGCCTCACGGCTCCCTCCCCCTTGGAGTCCGTCCGGCTCTCGCAGAGCCCATATCAAAGGCCAGCGGCGTTGTCAATGACGTCCGTCAGGTGTGTCACCAGTCCAAGACATCTGCAGCCGGGCCGTAATGCACAGACCGTGATCTGGCAGGCACCACGGCGCACTGCCTTTGGAATTCAGGCTGTCGCGGGCCACCCCCGGGCGTCCGGAGGCTGCACGATCGGGATGGCATGGACCGAGGCTAGGGGAGGTGGCAGCGAAATGGATCTTATTTCTTTGCTGATCCCGGCGTGCGAATCGGGACAGCGTACGGTCCTTCCTTGATGAAGGCGACGCTGGGGACAGCGCCGCTCCATCGGGGGTGGTTCACCCCATAGATGATCGCATTCTGAACCATGGCCCGCGTCTGTTCGCCATCATCCTTATAGGCCTGTTCGGGCAGATAATCCCAGCCCATGCCTCCCGGGACGATCTCGTGCTCTTTCCTGGACAGGAACGACGAGCAGTAGATGAGGCCGTCCTCCCCGAT
>CAZXXV010000080.1:0-11885 GCA_964644725.1 uncultured bacterium | reverse complement strand
CTTCGGTCGAGACGGCAAATGTCCACCTGAAGCGGTATCTGGCATCGGGACGGATCGCACGGGTCAAGCGGGGGGTGTACGTTGCCGCTGGGCCAGGCGAAACGGCTCACCGGGGTGCGCTGGACTTCCCGCTGGTGGCGAGCCGCCTGGTTCCCGACGCCGTCTTGGCCTACCATACTGCGCTGGAGGTGCATGGATACGCCCAGAGCCTGTTCGAGCGCCTCTTCTTCCTGACGGCATCGAAGGCGAAACCGCTGACGTTTCGGCACCGCCGGTTCGTCCCCGTCGCTCCCCCGAAGCCGTTGCGCGGGCAGAGCCAGTATTTCTCCCACACCACCGAGGTCGAGCGGCGAGGGCTGCCCTGCCGGGTGACGACACTCGAGCGGACGGTCGTGGATGTCCTGGGACGGCCGGATCTGGCGGGGGGCCTCGAAGAGGTCTGGCGGTCCCTGGCCGGGATCCCGCTCCTTGACCTGGACGCCGTACTGGATTACGTCCGACTGCGCGGGCTGGCGACCCTCGCCGGGCGGGTCGGCCTCTTCCTGGAGCAGCGCAAGGGGGCACTGGCTGTGCCGGCGCATGTCCTGGACGCCCTCCGTGCCCTTCGACCCAAGCAGGTGCAGTATCTCGACCGGCGGCACCGCGGGCGGCTCGCGCCGGGGTGGAACCTGATCGTGCCCGAGGCCCTGCTGGCGGAAGCCCGCGGAGCGGTGGCTTGACGGGGATTGCGGTGTGGGGCAGACTATCCGCAGCTCCAGGGATGAGGAGCTGAGACAGGAGGGTGTAATGTACACGCGGATTGTCAGTGATCCCGCGATTCTTGGCGGGAAGCCGATCATCAAGGGAACCCGGATCAGCGTGGAGTTCCTACTTGAACTCTTTGCGTCTGGAGCCACCCGCGACGACGTTCTCAAGGCGTACCCACACCTGTCACCGCAAGATATCGAGGAGGCGCTCCGGTATGCGGCCGAGGCGCTCAGGCACGATCAGGTCATTCAGTTGGCCGGGCAGCGGCCGTGAGGTTGCAGGACTTCCCCTGGCTGACGGATGAGAACATCCATCCCGAAGTCGTCGCCTGCCTTCGTTCGAAGGGGCTTGATGTCCTGGCGTGAAGGAGCTGGGGTGGCAGGGACGTTCGGACTACGAACTCCTCGACGAGGCGTATCGGCTTGGACGGATCGTGTTGACACATGACGGAGACTTCGGGACCCTGGCATTGCTTGGCCAGCGGCCTATCGTCGGTATTGTACGGATCTGCCCAGGTCACATCCGCTCCGAGATCAGTATCAGGGCCGTTGAGCAACTCCTCGCGCTTGCGCTCGATCCGTCACCCCCGTTCCTGGCAGTCGATCAGGGCGGTCTTGTCCGCCTCCGGACCTGGGGATAGTCCGTGCCTCTCGATCCTGTCGCCTTCGCTCGGACAGTGAACAAGCAGGTCCTGCGCTGACAGTTCACGCCGCTCCCAATCAGCGACGAAGATCATTTCCGGCAGACGGAGAAGAGCATCTGTATGGCTGGCGTTCGGTTCCGGCGAACCCTGGTGGCCGGCCGGTTCTTGCGGCGGCTAAACCGGTTCGCGGCGTTGGTGGAGGTCGGGGGGCGGCGAGAGCGCGTCCACGTTCGGAACTCGGGACGCCTTCGTGAACTCTTGAGACCGGGCCGCCTGGTGCTGCTTGAACCGGCTGGCAACGCGAGCCGGCGGACCCGCTTCACCCTGGCGCTGGTCCGCCTGCCAAGCGGCTATGTCTCGGCCGACGCCCACCTGCCGAACGTCCTGGTGGCCGAGGCACTGCGGCGCCATGCGGTCCCCGGGTTTCGGGGGTACCGGATCCTCCGCAGAGAGCCGGCCATGGGAAGAAGCCGTGCCGACTTCTTGCTGGTGCGCGGGCGGTGCGAGTGTTTCCTGGAAGTCAAATCGGTGACGCTGGTCGAGGACGGGGTGGCCCTCTTCCCGGACGCCCCGACGGTCCGGGGCCGCACCTATCTCGAACATCTGATCGCCGCACGGCGGCGTGGCCTCGGCGCGGCCATCCTCTTTGTGATCCAGCGAAAGGATGCCAAGGCCTTGGCCCCCCACCAAGAGGCCGACCCGGAGTTTGCCGAGACCCTTCGCCGGGCCTTCCGTGCGGGCGTGCGGGTCTGGGCCATGCGCTGCTCTGTGGACACGAGGGGCGTCCGGCTTGCCACAACGGTTCCAGTTCGACTGGGCCGCTCTGGGCTCCGGGGCCGGCGAGCGTGAAAGGGGTTGACACTCTCAGGCGCCGCCGACTAGGGTAGGGCGGGCGAACTGGAGCCGATCCCAGAGGGGCATCCGGGATGGCGCGGGCTCACGAGACCATTCGTATTCCCCGGCTGCTGGCGTTCGTGACGGCGCTGGCGACGCTGGTCGTGATCGGCCTCCTGGTGTTCCTGCAGCGGTATCGCGGGGCGGACCGGACGGCCATGGCGCTGAGCGTGCTGGGGGGCGCTGGGCTGTGTCTGGTCGCGGCGCTGACCTGGTTCCAGCGGCGGTACAGCGGCCAGGTGATGACCCGTCTCACCCTGTGGGGGATCGGCCTCCGCAACGGGGCGGTTGCCGGCGTGTGTAACACCGGAGTCAGTGTCGTCCTTCTGGCGCTGCGCTGGGCTATCGATCGGCAGGCCAGCCCGACCGGGGTCCTCTTTCTTCCGGCCTTCCTCCATGCCCTGGGATCGTTGGGGATGGAGATGGCACGGGCTTTCCCGGCCTACGTGGCGGCCGGAGCCGTGGTGGGCGCCCTGGTCGGGTTGGTGGTTGCAGAGGCGATCGGGATCTCGGCCGAGCGCATCCCGCCGACGGTACCGCCCTCTGCGGCGGATGGCGACGCGATACACCCTTCGAACATCGAGAGATGACACGACTCGGTACGTCCCTCTGGTGCGAGCGTACGACTGGTCACCGTTCGGTCGCCAGGGGTCAGGATTGGGCCACCGTGCGGTCTGCCTATGGATAGGGGAGAGTTTCTCGGCCGGGTGAGTTTGTTCCGCGACCTTGCCCCGCGCGAGCGGCAGGATATCCAGGGGCTCTTCCACGAGCAGCGGCTGGAGCGAGATCAGTTCATCTTCCTGGAGGGCGATGCGGCCGAGTTCGTCTACATCGTGTTCGAGGGCAAGGTGAAGATCGTCAAGCAAGCGCCGAGCGGCAGGGAGATGATCCTGGAGGTCTTCGCCCCGGGCGACGTCTTCGGCGGCGCGACGCTGCTCCTCCCGCGGCATCCGGCCACGGCCGTGTCCATGGAGCCGGGTGTGCTCCTCTGCCTGCCGCGTCTTGACTACCATGCCCCCCTGAAGCGTTTCCCCCCCATGGCGTTCCAGATCATCGAGCTGTTGCGCCAGCGGCTGGGTGAGGCCCATCAGGTCATCCGGGGCCTGGCGGCCGAAGGGGTGGAGACCCGGGTGGCCCGCCTGCTCTTCAAGCTGGCGGACAAGACCGGCGTTCCCGGCGACGGTGGGACGCGGTTGGGATTGCAACTCACCCGGCAGGACATCGCGGACATGGTGGGCTGTACGCTGGAGACGGCGATCCGCATCCTGAGCCGCTGGCAAAAGGAGGGCCTCATCAAGACCCAGGAAGGGGTGATCACCATCCTCAATCGGCAAGAGCTGGGTCGCTTGCTGGGACCGGGATGAGCCATGCCCCTGTCTCCCAGCCGCCAACGCCAATCCGCCTGTCCGTGCGGGAGCCGGCGCCGCCTGGCCGCCTGCTGTCTTCCCTGGGAGGAGGCCTTCCAACGGCTCTTCTCCCGCTTGGTCGGATTCGCTGCCACGCCGCGCATCCGGCGCCACGAGGCGAGCGCCGCTGCCGTCTTCTGGAACACCCAGAGGCCGGTCCAACCAGGCAAGGGACGGGCCGCGGCAGAAAGCCTGCGCTTCCTTGAGTGGTTCCTCCACGATCACCCGACGCGCCGCGGGAGCGGACCGCTGCTGGCCGAGTTCGCCGATGCGGCCGTCGGGCTGACCCCGCACGAGGAGGCCTTGCTCTTTGCATCACTCTTGGCGCCGGTGCGGGCCTATGAGGTGACGGAGACACTGGGCCCCCGGAGCATCCTCGTGAAGGACCTTCTCACGGGAGGGGAACAGAGGGTAGGCCCCGTGGGTCTCGACGACCCACCGATTCGCTCCGACGTCGTGATCTGCCGCCTCCTGCCGCTGGGGCGCCTCACGCGACCCGGCGCCAGCCTCCTCGTGGTTCCGACCGCGGGCCGCGAAGAGATGTTGGCCTACCTCCGCACCGCCTACCGACTGTCCCGGCCTGCACGGCACGTCTCCCTGGAGGATTTCCTGGACGGTTCGGCCCACCTCTATCACCATTTCTACCTTTTCCGTGGGCGCGATCTTGGCGGGCGGGTCAGAGAAACGCTTCGGCTCGTTGCCTTCGCGCCGGGCCGGGCGATCTACCGGGGGATCGATATGTCGCGGATCCGCGCGGGCCTGCACCGGCAACCGGAACTGGAGGAGGATGCGAGGACGGAGGAGGAGATACGGTACGCCTGGGTCGATCCCGATCGCGCCGTCGCGCGTGCCACCCTCCTGGTGCGGTCCGGCGAGGTTGAGGTGAGGGCCGATACTCGTGAGGATCTCGTCGATGCCGCGGCGTTCCTGGAAACATGTCTGCGAGGCTTGATTCAACCGGCCCCGGAACCTCCAGCTGAGGCCGGGCCCCCTCCCGAGGAGGAGGCCTGGCAGCCTCGACCGGGGCCGCCCGGGGTGGCGTTCTTTGCCCGGGTCCTGGATCGGTGGCCGGATACGCCGTCTCCTGTGCTGGAGGACCGGACGCCCCGCGAGGTCTGTCGATCGCGCGGCGGCCGCCAGCCTGTTGCGGCCCTCCTGCTTGGCCTGGAGCGGGACCTCGGGCGACTCAAGCGCCTCGGGCGCGCCTCTGCCGATCTCACCTCCGTGCGCGAACAACTCCATCTGGCCGACGGTCCCACGAGGCCTGGCCGTGCGATGGAGTGATCGGCAAGCCTTCGGGGCCGGATGTGTACGACCTCGTTGCGGGGGAGTGGAGGTCTTTGTTCATCGGTCATGGGCCGAAGTGCCCTCCATTTGGGGAGACAGAGAAAAATGGACGAGCGGCGAACTGATCCGAATGGCACGCCCGCGGATTTCGAGCGGCGCGTTACGGCCGCGCTGGAGAAAATCCGGCCGGCCCTCCAGGCAGATGGAGGTGACATCGAGCTGCTGGCCGTCGTGGGGCGGGATGCCCACGTGCGCTTGGTGGGCGCCTGCGTTGGGTGACCCGGCGCACAACTGACACTCCGGGCTGGAGTGCAGGAGTTCCTGCGGCAGGAAGTTCGCGGCTTTGGCGAGGTGATCGGCGACACGCCCGAGGATGGCTACGGCTGGCGATTCGATCTCGTGGAGACGTACTGACTCGAAACGCAGTTGCTTGTGCCGTCCCCTGGAGAAAAGACCGATGGTCACGACGCCGAAACGACAACAGGACGCCTTCGACGCAGTACGAGTACGCACGAAACGAGTGACCGATCCCGAGGAGCGCGGGGACGGGACGCGGGTGCTGGTCATGCGGCTCTGGCCCCGGGGCACGAAGAAGGATGCTGCTGACCTCTGGCTCAAACATCTCGGGACGCCGGTGGATGTTATCCGGCAATGGAAAGCCGGGAAGATCACGTGGGCGACCTTCGTGACCGCTTATCGGAAGCACCTCCGGACCGCCGAGGCTCGAGCCGACCTGGACGGGCTCGTAGCGCTTGCGGGACGGGGGCCTGTCACTCTGCTCTGCACGTGTCCGGACGAGGCGCGCTGCCATCGGGGGATCCTTAGGCTGGTGCTGCTTGGAGCGCTCCGACAACAGTGATTCCCTCCGTGAAGAAATGCGAGGGGCAGGGCGGCGGAAGCGGCGGTCGGTCTGCCGAATAGTTGGGAAGCTGCAGTACCGGAACACCTCGAAGACCTCACGTAGTGTTCGTCCCTCGACGGTCTGTCCACAACGGTTCCACCATTCGCCTTCAAGCGCCCTCCGTTCCGCTTCTCCGAAGGGACCTCCCACTTCGCCAGGTTGCTCTTGTCCTTCTTCTCCCAATACCAGAGTGCCAGGCGGGCACCTTTCCGTTCTCTCCCCGCCGGGCCTTGACGGGTCCGTAGCGCGCATACTAGGCTTGCGGACCGATTCGTGGACCGATGCGATGGCAGGAGCCAGTAAGGGAGGTGCGTTAGCGGGATTTACCCAGGAGGCCGCGAGCCATCGCGAGAGTTGAAGGGAGGATCAGTGAGGGGGGAGATCGCAGACACCGGCGCCAATCGCGGCGGGAGGACAACAGCGCACCGCGTGGGGGAGCTGGCCGGTTTCTTCCTCAAGCCGGTCATCATTGCCATCGTGATCCAGGCGCTGTGGAGTTTGGGGAGCAAGGCAGTGAAGGGTGCGCTCACGGGCATGGTCGGGACTGCGGTGATCGTGCTGTCGTTTCTCGGGGTGAACCCGGTCCTCCTCCTGTTTGCGGGAGGCCTCCTGGTGATGGCCCTGTCGAACCTGCGGCGGGCGTGGGCCGGGAGGGTGGGCGCCATCGCGCTGGTTGGAGCATTTGTCCGAAAGAGCAAGCCTTTTCAACGTTCTTTTGGCGCGCCTACGTTTTCCCTTTTCCTGCCCGGGGAAGCTTCCTATATTGACGACAGTCTTCTGTAATCTCCAACAACCATGCGCGGGAAGCCGCGCGATAGAGGGGAGGAAACCTCATGGCTCTATTCATCACCGAGGAGTGCACCAGTTGTGGTGCGTGTGAGTCGGAGTGCCCGAACCAGGCCATCAGCGAAGGGGATCCGGTATACGTCATTAACACTGACCTGTGCACGGAGTGCGTGGGCCACTCCGCCGAGTCTCAGTGCGTGGCCGTGTGCCCGGTGGGCTGCGTCGTGCCGCATCCGGAGATCAAGGAAGACAAGGATGCGCTCCTGGGCAAGTTCAAGAAGCTGCACCCGGACAAGGAGCCGATTCTGAGCTGATCCCGCAGGGCGGGATTTCGCCTTGACGGGGCCAGGATGCTGGGCCATCCTTGGCCCCGTTGCTTTTTCGAGTGCGGAGAAAGTCAACCGCCAAGACTACGTGGCAATCAGGCAATCGGGCAACCTGGAACCCCTGATTGCCAGATTGCCGGATCGCCTGCCCATGGCGTTCCGGGTACCCAGCGCAACGCTGGGTGTCCATGGCGGTTAGTTTCCTCGGGGCCGGCAGATCTCGGGTGGGAGCGTGCGCGGGACACTTGTGAACGTCGTGGCGGTCCTGGTCGGCAGCGGGATCGGCCTGGCCATCGGGAACCGGCTGTCGGAACGGTTACAGCGAATCATCACGACAGGCCTGGGACTCTCCACGCTTCTCATCGGCGTGCAGATGGCGCTGAAGGTCCAGAATGTGCTGGTGGTGATCGCCAGCATGGTGATCGGCGGGGTCATGGGGGAACTGCTGGGGATCGAGTCAGGCCTGGAGCGCGCAGGGGAGTGGCTGAAGGCCCGAGCCCGCTCTCGCTCGGGGACCTTCGTTGCGGGCTATGTCACCGCCAGCCTGGTGTTCTGTGTGGGCCCCATGACCCTCCTCGGTTCCATCCAGGAAGGGCTCACCGGGAATCCGGACATCATCTACACGAAATCCATGCTGGACGGCGCCGCCTCTGTTGCCTTCGCATCCAGCCTGGGGATCGGCGTGAGCTTCGCCGCGGTCACGGTGCTGGTGTTCCAGGGAGCCCTCACGCTCCTGGGGGCACAACTGGCATTCCTGCTGCGGCCCGAGATCCTGAACGAGCTGACGGCCACCGGGGGCCTCCTGATCCTGGCCATCGGTCTCCTGCTCCTCGACGTGAAGCGCATTCGCGTTGCGAACCTTTTACCTGCCCTGGTCGTGGTGGTTCTCCTCACGGCCGCGCGTCTTTCCCTCGGGTGGTGATCGGTGCGCCTGCGACCGCTCCTCCTCATGGTCCTCGGCCATACCGTCGTTGACACCTCTCAAAACATCTTGCCAGTCGTCCTGCCCCTCTTGCATGCTCGGTTCGGCCTGAGCTATGGCGAAGTGGGCTTGGCGGCAGCGCTCCTCAATCTCTCTTCGTCGGTGATCCAGCCGGTGTTCGGGTGGATCTCCGATCGTTGGGGCATCCATTGGTTTATTCCGGCCGGCATCGTGTGGACGGGCATCCTCATGGGCGTCGTGGGACTGGTGCCCAACTACTGGGCGCTGCTCCTGGTGCTGACGCTCACGGGTGTGGGCACCGCCGCCTTCCACCCGGTGGCGTCCATGGCGGCCGCGCACGCCTCCGGAACCCAGCGAGGGCTGGGCATGTCTTTCTACTCCGCCGGAGGGAATCTGGGCTTTGCGATCGGACCGATCCTCATGACGTGGATCCTGGCGTGGTTCAGCCTCCGTGGGACCGTCCTCCTGATTGGCCTCGGCATCCTGACGGCGGCTTTGATCCACTGGTATCGGCAGGAGATCGAGGTGCGCTTCATGGGACCCCGACAGCGCCGCGCCCAGGAAGACGCGCCGATTCCCTGGGCGAAGCTCTCGGGCCTCTGCGTGCTCATCGCGCTCCGATCCTGGGGATCCTCCGGCCTGGTTGTCTTCATGCCGCTGTTCCTCATCCAGCAGGGGATGGCCCTTTCGCTGACGGGGCGGGCGCTGTTCGTGTTCCTGTTCTTCGGCGCGCTGGGCGGGATGCTGGGCGGCCACCTCTCCGATCGGGTCGGGAGACAGCAGGTGATCGCGGCGTCCTTGCTGATCTACCCGCCCTTGATGGCAACCGCGCTCACGCTCCAGGGTCCGATGCGATGGATCCTCCTGGCGATCGCCGGGATGGCTCTCCTTGCCTCCAATTCGGTGACCGTGGTCTTCGCGCAGGAACTCCTCCCCCAACACATCGGGCTGGCATCAGGCCTGACGCTTGGCCTGGCCTTCGGTGCCGGTGGGCTGGGTGTGGGAGTGTCGGGCTTCATGGCTGACCTCTTGGGATTGCACGCGAGCATATGGAGTCTGGTCCTCCTTCCCGGCCTCGCCGGCCTCTTGGCGCTGACGCTCAGGTCGCCACGCGCCCACACAAAACACCCCCCGACATTTTCACAAAGCGCGTAGCCGGGTCCTGAAACCGCCGCCGAATTCCTGGCCCTCCAGGGCTTCCTTCCGGTTATCTTCCCGTTCGTTGCTCAGAAAGAAAAGCGCGAGAGGCTGTCTCACGCTCCCATGGGGTCTTTCGCGCTCAGCGGGCATCCGGTGAACTTCGCCCCAAAGATTCCTGTTGGCAGGCATGCTGAGCTGTGCTACGGATTGAGCGCGATCATCTCTCTCAGGGCCACTTGAGCACAAACCAGATCTCACGGTGACAACGGCGCGCGACCGCGGGCAGGGCGACGCGGGCGGTGTGACAGAAGCATCCCGGGTCGAAGGGAGCGCCGGAGCGAAGGAGGAGGGACCGATGGAGCGTCTACATGGCATTCTCGTAGCGGCGGTGACACCATTCACCGCGGACGATCGCGTGGACGAGGTGGCGATCCGGAACCTGATCCGGTCGCTGATGGATGCCGGGGTCCACGGGATGATCCCGGCGGGAAGTACCGGCGAGTTTTCCTCCATGACCCTCGACGAAAGAAAGCGGGTCACCGACATCGTGATCGAGACGGTGGGCGGCAAGATTCCCGTCCTCCCACACACCGGAGCCATCGCGACCCGCGAGGTGGTGGACCTCTCCGTGCACGCGCAGCGGAGCGGTGCGACCGGTCTCATGATCGTGCCCCCCTTCTACGAGCCCCTGACTGAGGACGAGGTGCGAGCTCACTACGCCAGGGTGGCGGAGGCGGTGGACCTTCCGATCATGCTCTACAACATCCCCAGCTGTACCGGGTTCACATTTCGGCCGGAGTTCGTCCTCCGCCTGGCGGATGAGATACCGACCATCCGGTATCTCAAGGACACGACCGGCGACGCGCGCGCCCTTCAGACGATGCTCACCGCCTTCGGCGAGCGCATCCTCGTCTTCAACGGGTGGGACACCCTGTCGTTCCTGGGGATGGCGGCGGGCGCGGCCGGATGTGTGTGGGGTGCCGCAAACGTGATGCCTCGGGAGTGCGTGGCGCTGTACGCGCTGATCACGCAGAAGAAGGACCTGAACGGCGCGAGGGATCTGTGGGCCCGCATGTTTCTTGCGAACCTCTTTTTCGAGCAGGAGGGATACGTCGGAGCGGTCAAGGCCGGGGCCGCTCTTGCGGGACGGCCTGTGGGGAATCCCCGACAGCCGATCAAGGCCCTGAGCGCGGCCAAGGTCCAAGAATTGCGCGAGCTCCTTCGACCACTGGGCATCGTTGTCTGATCAAGGGGCATTCCCGACGACAGGGGCGCCCGGTTTTTTCCATGCCAGGTGGCCCAGCGCGGGCTTGATCGGGCCCCCATCTGCGTGAGGCCGATCATCCCGGCTGCGGCGAAGTGAGGAGAGAGCGTCTCCTCGATGCACGTTTTCGGGGGAGAACGGGAAGGCGTGAAAGGACGAGACTTCATCGAGGCTGAGGGAACACACGTCCCGTGCGCGTCCTTCTCCGCGACGGGCTCGCGCACCTTCGTTTCGGGTCGTCAAGGCGATGGTTTTCATTCGACGGCTGGAAACGGCGTGAATCTCGGAATAAGACAATTCGGGTCCTCGGGGGGGATTACTGATTGTGAATTTTTTTTGAGAAAAGTGTTGACAAGCGCGGAACGCTCGTTGTATATAGCTCAACGGATGGTGAGCGCGAATGTTGACAAGGCTTTTCTCCTCTCAAACACGAGTTGCCCTCCTGCGTCTCTTCTTCACCCATCCCGAAGATCGCTTCTATACCCGACAGATTGCCCGCGAGCTACGCCGCGACATCTCCGGCATCAAGCGCGAGCTGGACAATCTTGAGAAGGCCGGCCTCTTGATCAGCGACAAGGTCGGCAATCTCCGGTATTACTCGGTGAACAAGACGGCTGCCATTTATTCCGAGGTCAAGAGCATCGTGGCCAAGACCGTGGGCGTGCAGGCGGCGATTTACGAGGCGCTGGCGCCGCTCAGTGGTCTGCGCCAGGCCTGGCTGTACTCCGCGAATTCCCATGCCCCGGGCGAAGGGATGGGGCCCGTTTCCCTGCTGATCGTGGGTGGCGTGGATCTGGCGGAGCTGAACGAGGCCATCACGCGCCTGGAGGACCATCTGGGCCGCGAGATCAATTACACGGTCTTCGACGAGGGAGAGTTTCAGCGGCGACGGGCGGAGGCGGATCCATTCCTGACCGAGATCCTCGGCGGCAGGAACGTCCTGCTCATCGGGCGCGACGATGGCGTATGAGGATCTTCGCGAGAAGGGGCTCGTCGAGGATATCAAACCGAACTTCCAGGTGGTCAGTGCGCTCATCGCCCGGGCGATGAAGGATTTGGCTACGGCTCGCAACAATGCGAGCATTGACCGCGAGTGGGCGTATGCGATTGCGTATCAGGGGATGCTGCGGGCGGCCCGAGCCATGATCACGGCGGAGGGTCTGCGCCCGCGCGGTCGCGAGCAGTCGCGCACGGTCGTGCTTCTGGCGGGGGCCATCCTGGGCGACGAGGTCCGTACTCTGGTGAACGCCTTCGATCGGATGCGGCGCCGCTCGCAGACAATCCTGGAGGATCCGGGGCATCCGATCTCTCGCTACGAGGCCGAGGGCGCCATCAAGGACGCCCAGAAGTTCATCGAGCGAACAGTTGAATTCACCCGGACGAAGAATCCCCAGTTGACGCTTCTGTAGCTGTCTCCTGGGGTGGCGTGTTGGAAGGGTGGGGGCCGATGGCGAGGGAGGATGTGGCAAAGGAGGCTGCGAAGAAGAACGGGATGCTGTCCCTCACCTTGAGGTGTTGGCTCACATTGTGACCGCGAAAGGAGGTGAT
>CAZXXV010000079.1:9306-11953 GCA_964644725.1 uncultured bacterium | reverse complement strand
ACCTGCTCATGGCCATGGCTGCCCTTGCTCCGTTCCGTATCTCAGCGCTTGGGGGCAGTTGCGGCTTCCGCCGTCAGGGGAAGACGCACTTGCTTGTCCCCGGTGACCGATGAGAGCAGAACGGCGTCCTCCGTGACCGCCTGGACGCGGAAACGCTCCAGAAACGTAGCTCCCACCTCGACCGTGAAAATCTCGGACCCCCGGATTATGAAGGCCATCGCCTTGTGCCCATCCTCCACAAACCCCACGAAGCGGAGCCGCTTGGACTCTTCCTGGAAAGGATCCGGCGGTGGTGGCGGTGGGGGCGCTGCTGCTGCTGCCGCCGCCGCGGCCTGCTGCGCCGAAAGGGGAGGTGGTGGCGGCGTCCCGAAGAAGTTCTGCGCCTCCGGAGGGTAGGCCGGATGCGGCAGGGCCAGCAATTCCTTTTTCAGGCGGGGAAGCCCTCCGCCCTGGGCCGGCGGCGTCCGCGGGGCGGTGCGCACGCTCGCACGAGGCTGCGACTTGGCCGAACTCCCCCAGGGAGAGCGGAAGGCGAAGATCAGGCCCCACGCGCCGATGAGGGCGATCAGGATGATGAGATTCCGTCGCGGCCAGCCCATCCGTCCGTACTCCCGCCCGTGCCGCTTCTCCTACCTGACATAGACGGACAGCTGCAATTGGACCTGCAGCTCCGAGGTGCCCTTGGGATCCGTGAGCGTTACCCGCTCGATCACCAGGTGACGGCGCATCGCCTCCAGCTCGTAGAGGTAGCGGCGGATCTTGCCGTACGTTCCTTCCACCGCCATGCCGACCGTGACCTTCGTGAGACCGGCTTCCTTGATCTCGGACGGCTTGTAGTCCACCGTCGGGATGTTCACGGCAACCGATCGCCCCAGCTTGGTGAGCCGGCCGATGAGCCCCACCAGGTCCGCCCGGGGGGGAAACTCCTGGGCGAATTCCTCGACCTCTCGGAAGGCGGCCAGCACGACCTCGCTGGACTCCCCTTCCCGCTGCAGGGTTCGATCCCGCCGTTCGAGATCCCGGGATTGTTGCTCCTGCTCGAGGCGCTGGTCACGAGCCGGCAGGACCAGGAAGACAAAGGCCAGGCCGTTGGCGACCAAGAGGACCATGGCCACCAGCCAGAGCCAGCGCGCCCGAGGGTCGAGGGATCTCATTTTCTGTGGACCTGATAGATCAGGCTCACGGTGAACTCCAGTCCTTCGGGCTTCCCCGCCTGATTCTGCAGTTCCGTCTGGCGGAGCAGGAAGACATCATGGAAGGCGAGACGCTCCTCCAGGCCCCGGAGGAACAGGCTGAGATCCTCGAAGGAACGCGCCACCCCGCGCAGGGACACCCGGCCGGTCGTCAGATCCGGAGAGATCTCCTTGAGGGAGACGGAGGGCGGCACGGATCGTTCCAGCTCCATCAGGAGGCCGATCCACGAGAAGGCCGAGGCTTCCAGGATCTGGTTGTACGCCTTGACTCTCGCCTGGTACCGCTTCATGGTCTCTTCCGGGACGCTGGCCAGGGCGGTGCGCACCTCCTCCTGATGGTGCCGGAATTCCCCCTCCATCCGCGCCAGGCGCAGCGCGATGGCCGCTCGCTCGCCGCGGCCCGCGGCCCACATGGCGACCTGCCACGCCAAGAGCAGGCCGAGCACCGCGACAGCGCAGGCCCCCAGGATCACGTCCCGACGCGCCCGGCGGTAGTTCGTGCTGGCGAGATTGAATCCCACGATCAGCATGGTCGAATGGCCGCCCCGATGGCCGGCCCCCACTGGGCGAGGTCATCCGGATGCCCTTCGCTGCGAAGCGCGGCGCACAGATCCAGCGTCGTGACGGGGACCCCCAACCACTCCGCCAACGCCGAAGCGACCTCGGCTGCCCACGCACCCAGGCCGGCCAGGCTGACTCCCTCCACGGGCTCCATCCCCTCGGATTCCCGGCAGAAGATGAGCGAGTCGGCCACCTCCCGGAACAGGCGGAGACGGTCGGGACCCGCCCAGCCTTGTGGTCCCTCGTGCAGGATCCGCCAGAATCGAGGCCGGCCTTCCTGCACCACGAGGAGCGTGGTCCAGGTCCTGCCGACGGCCAGCAGGCTGGCCGTCCCGCGCCCCAGGGGCGCCGACGCGGCCTGGGCCAAGCTGATGCTCCGGGCGTCCAGGACGGCGGCGTTGAGCCCTGCATCTTCCAGGACCCGCTCATACTCCCCGAGGATGCGGTCTCGCGCCACCAAACACACCGCCTGCACTCGCCCGTCCGGTCCCGGGCCCAACGGGAGAAAGTCCAGCCGGGCCTCGTCGGCCGGGAAGGGGAGCAGCTCCCGGGCCTGCCAGCGCAGGAACCGCTGGGCGTCCTCGCGCTTCCCGGGCAGCTCATCGCTGGCCAGGGTCCGCAGGCTGAAGACCGGATCGGGCAAGGCGACCCGCACCCAACCCCGACAGCCGGCGTTCTTGCACAGGTCGCGCAGCAGCCGGCTCAGGGCGGCGGCGTCGGCCACATTCCCGTCCTTCTGGGAGGGCCGGATGAGCCCGGATGGCACCGCGACCTCCGTCCGCCGGCGAAGGTGGAGCCGTCCCCGCCGCACCTCGGCGCGGCACACCCGCAGCGTTTCCGATTCGATCTCCAATCCCCAAGCCATGGGCAATCTCAATTTCAAATTTCAAACC
>CAZXXV010000079.1:0-9206 GCA_964644725.1 uncultured bacterium | reverse complement strand
ATTTCAAACCCACAACTGACAGCCGGTCACCCTGAACCGTTGGAGAAATTGTCCGGTTGTCAGTTGTCCGTTTTCCATTGGCACTGTCCGTATCCCAAGATCACTCGCCGAAGGTCACGCGATTGATCTCCGCCACGGTCGTGATCCCGGCACGAGCTTTCTCCAGGGTAGCCTCCCGCAGGAGAACCGTGCCACCCGTCCGGGCGGCACCGGCGATCTCGCTGGCGGGGCGACGGTCCAGGATCAGGGCGCGGATGGGATCGGTGATTTCCACCAGCTCGCCCACCGCTGTGCGCCCGCGGAAGCCGCTGCCCCCGCACGCTTCACAGCCCACTGCCTCGTAGAACATCCGCGCCTCGTCTCGCTTGGGGTCCAGCCCCAGCTCCTCCAAGGCCTCCCGGGGATAGCGCGCCGGCCGGTGGCAGGAGCGACACAGCACCCGGACCAGGCGCTGGGTCAGGATGCAATTCAGGGAGGAGAGAAAGTGGTACGGCTCCAGCCCCATGTTGAGGAAACGCCCGATGACGTCCATCACGTTGTTGGCGTGCACGGTGGTGAACACTAGGTGGCCGGTCAGGGCGGACTGGACGGCGATCTGGGCCGTCTCGGAGTCGCGGATCTCCCCGACCAGGATCTTGTCCGGGTCGTGGCGCAGGATGCTGCGCAGGCCGCGGGCGAACGTCAGGCCCTTCTTCTCATTCACCGGGATCTGCACCACCTCGCGGAGCTGGTATTCGATGGGGTCCTCGATGGTGATGATCTTGTCCTGGCCCGTGTGGATCTCCGAGATGGCCGCGTAGAGGGTGGTGGTCTTGCCCGACCCGGTGGGCCCCGTCACCAGGATCATGCCGTGGGGCCGGTGGATGTGCCGGCGGAACCGGCGCAGGTCGTTTTCGCTGATGCCCAGGATGTCCAGGCGGAGGTCGGCCAGTTCCTTGGTGATGGCCTCCTTGTCCAGGATGCGGATCACCACCGCCTCGCCGAAGTTGCTGGGCAGGATCGAGACGCGGAAGTCTATGGAGCGCCCGCGGACCTTGAGCTTGAACCGACCGTCCTGGGGGACCCGGTGCTCGGCGATGTCCAACTCGGCCATGATCTTGATCCGGGACACGATGGTGGACTGGTGGCGCCGATCCAGAGGGTCCATAGCCGGGCGGAGCATGCCGTCGATCCGGTATTTCACCTGCACGTATTTCTCGTCGGCCTCGATGTGGACGTCGCTGGCCCGCTGCTCCAGGGCGGTCAGGACGATGGTGTCCACCAGGCGAATGGTGGGGCTGGTGTCCCCCCCGGCCACCTCCAGGGAGACAGTGCCCTCCTCGCTGTCCGCCTCGACCAGCCTGAAGTCCTCCGTGACGGCGTTCAGGATCCGCTGGGAGGCGTCCACGCGGCTCAGCCGATCCAGCAGGGCGGCGCGAGTGGCCAGGACCAGATCTACCCGACCCCCGTGCCACTGGGCCAGGTCATCCCGGAGCAGGACGTTGCCCGGATCCGCCACGGCCACCACCAGCCGGTTGCCCTCGCGACGGAGGGGCAGGAACAGGTCGCGGCGCATCCGTTCCAGGGGGAAGGCATCCAGGACCCCGGGCTCGATGAGGGTGGTGCTGAGGTCCACCAGGGACAGGTCGTACAGGCGGCTGAGGCAATGGGCCAGCTTCTCCTCGGACAGGAGGCCTGTATCCACCAGGTGCCACCCCAGGCCGCCTCGCACGCCGTTCCGCTGGGCCAGCGCCCGGTCCAGTTCCGGGCGGCTGATATGTTCCTCGCCGACGAGGGCATCTTCCAGCGTCCGATATCGCATCATTGGATACCCCGACTCACTCATCAATGAAAAACTGACAACCGACAATGCAAAACCGGCCAGGGTATTTTCCTCGGTTGTCCGTTGTCAGTTGTCCGTTTTGCATTTTTCATTGCCCTTCAAGGGTCAGCGGACCACTGCCGACAAGTGGAAGATGGGCAAGTACATGATGATGACGATCGTGGCCACGACCAGGCCCATGCCGATCATGACAATGGGCTCGATCACGGCCGCTAGGGCCGTGAGCTGGGTGTCCATCTCCGCATCGTACAGGTCGGCCACATGGCCGAGCATCTCTTGGAGCGATCCACTGCTCTCCCCGACGGAGACCATCTCCAGGAGGAGCGAGGGGACGACCCCCGAACTCCCCAGCGCACCGGCCAGCGTGTTGCCGGCCGTCACCTGCGGGATCACGGGTTGGAGTGCCTCTGCCACGTACGCATTTCCCAGGGTGCCAAACGTCGCTTGAAGCGATGGGATCATCGGGATGCCGCCACCCAGCGTCATGGACAGGGTGCGGGCAAACCGGGAGAACAGATATCCACGCACGAGGTCCCCCACGAAGGGGAGGCGCAGGGTCCAGCGGTCAATCGAGCGCCGGCCGGTTGCCGTCGCGCGCCAGCGCCACGCCCCCAGCATGAGAAGCGCGACGACCCCGCCGACGATTGGGAGGGTGCCCCGCAGGCGCTGCGTCAGGACCACCAGCATCCGGGTTGCCACGGGGAGTTCAGCCTCCATGTCGCCGTAGATTCGGGTGAACGTGGGAACCACGAACGTCAGCAGGAAGGTGATGACGGCCCCTGACGCCAGCACGAGGACAGCGGGGTAGGTAAGGGCCGCGCGGAACCGCTGTCGCAGGGCCATGATCCGCCTCTGGTAATCCAAGTACCGCGAGAGCGCGTCCACGAGATTCCCGCTTTGCTCCCCGGCCTGAAGGGTCCCCGTGTACAGCGGGGAGAAGATGCGAGGATGCTGGGCCAGGGCGGCGGAGAGCGCCGCACCGCCCTTCACCGCCTCCCGCGCCTCGGCCAGGACGGCCCGCAGGTGGGGCTGCTGGGTTCGCTCACCCAGGAGGTCCAGGGACGTGAGGATGGGCAGCCCGGCCTTTATGAGCGCCAAGAGTTCCTGATTGAACACCAAGAGGGCCTGAGGCTTGACGCGAGCCCGGCCGAGAGTCACGAGGCGGCGCCGGACCCGGGCCTCTGGCGAGCCCTCGACGGCGAAGACGAAGTAGCCCTTGGCCTCCAGGCTTCGTCGGGCGGCCTCGGGGCCTTCCTCGTCCACTTCCTGAATGAGGATGCTTCCTGTGGGCGTGCCGATCCTGCAAGAAAAGCGCGCCATCGGCGTCACATATAGAAGAGAGCTCTTATTTTACATGATGGTTTCCAAGAAACGCAAGAGATTTATCGGCACCTGCTTCTCTGGGGTCGCAAAGCGGGCAGCGGGTCGCTCGTTCCGACGGAAATTCCCGCTTGACCATATCGCGTTAAGGGAATAAAAGACCTCACGGCCACGACAAGCGCTTGCTGGAATTGTGTTGTCCCCCTCGGCCACGCCTTCGGCGTGGAATGATCGTGGAGCAGACCACTATGTGGCGTCATCACGGGAGTGCCGAGAGCCTCTGGCCTCACCGCCTCGCCCTGGTCACGGCTGGCGCTACCTTCCTGCTGATCCTGGCGGGCGGGATGGTCACGACCACCGGCGCAGGCCTGGCCGTCCCTGATTGGCCGACGACGTTCGGGTATAACATGTTCCTGTTCCCCCTGGCGAAAATGACCGGGGGAATTCTCTACGAGCACAGCCACCGGCTCATCGGCTTGCTGGTCGGCCTGTTGACCCTGACGCTGGCTGTTTCTCTGTGGACGATGGAGCGAGGGCGATGGATGGGCTGGTTGGGAGCGGTGGCGCTCCTCGTCGTGGTGGTTCAGGGGATCCTCGGCGGCCTGCGGGTGGTCCTGATCGCCGATCAGCTCGCCCTCCTACATGGGGCCTTGGCGCAGGCGTTCTTCGGGCTGACGGCCAGCCTGGCCCTTTTCACCTCCGAGGCGTGGAAAACGCAGGCGACTCCATTCCCGGTTGAGGTCGCCGGGCGCCTGCGCGGATGGTGCCTTCTCGTGACGGCCGCGACGTACCTGCAGATCGTCCTTGGTGCCGTCGTGACCCACACCGGCAGCAGGCTGGATGCCCACGTCGGGGTGGCTGTGCTGCTGTCGGTCCTGGTGCCCCTGCTGACCCACCGCATATCCTCGCGACTCGCCAACTGGCCAGAGCTCGTCCGCCCCGCCAAGTTCCTCCGCCTGTTCTGGATTCTTCAGTTGATCCTAGGGCTGGGATCTTACGCGATGAGGCTCGGAGGCCCCCAGGTGCCGATGTCTGCGTTCCTGGCGCTGGCGTTTCCTGTGGCCCACCGGCTTGGCGCGGGATTGATGTTGGTTGCCGGCCTGGCTCTGACCCTCCAGGTCTTTCGGCTATCGCGGCTCGGCCAACAGGCGACGGCAGAGAACCAAGTGACAGGGAAGGTCCCAGCATGATGCCTCGGGCGGCCGTCATCGGCAGCGAGACAGCACGCGCAGGAAAGCGGTGGGCCGACTTCCTGGCATTGACCAAGCCGCGTGTGGTCTTGATGGTCCTGGTCACGACCTCCGTGGGCTTCCATGTAGGATTGCTGGGCGCTGCCGACCCGGTTCGCTTCCTGCACACGCTGTTGGCGACAGCCCTGTCGGCGGCCGCCGTGCTGGCGCTGAACCAGTTCCTCGAGCGGGACGTGGATGCCCTGATGGCGCGGACGCGGTCCCGTCCGCTGCCGGACGGACGGATTCCGCCGGCAGAAGCGCTGGCCTTCGGGGTGATGCTGGCCCTGGCTGGAGTGGCGTACCTCATGATCGCCGTGAATGGGCTGAGCGCCTTGGTAACGGTGATCACGGCCGGGACTTATCTCTTTGCCTATACACCGTTGAAGCGGCGCTCGTCGCTCTGCACGGTGGTCGGAGCGATCCCTGGGGCGCTGCCGCCCGTGACGGGCTGGGTGGCCGCCCGGGGGGAGTTCGGATTCGGGGCGTGGGTCCTGTTCGGGATCCTCTTCCTGTGGCAGCTACCCCACACCCTGGCCATCGCTAGTGTCTATCGCACTGACTACGCGTGTGCCGGTCTGCGCCTCTTGCCTATCGTGGACCCGGCTGGCGGCAGCACCGGGCGCCAGGCGACCGTGAGCTGTCTGGCGCTTCTTCTCGTGGGCCTACTGCCCGCACTCGTGGGGATGACGGGATCGCTCTACTTCCTGGGAGCCCTGATCCTGGGGACGGCCCTCCTGGTCTGCGCGCTTCGCCTCGCCCTCCTCGGGTCGCCGGCGGCTGCCCGCCGCCTGATGTTCGCCACCCTGGTGTATCTCCCCGCCCTGTTCGCCCTCATGGCCGTGGACACGATCCGCTTCTGATCCCAGCCACCTCCAGTCGAAGCGCCCTGAAATCCCATTCGCAAGCCACGAGGTCCCTCTAACCGTTGCGGGTTGGTTGGGAGGTCCCTCAGATTCTGCGCGAATCGTGGGCCCTGAAAGGCTATTCCGTGCGGATGTGGGCGGAGGGCTACTGATGAAGGCGGGGGCGCCCTTATGGCTGAGATCCCAGGCCCCAGGGGGGAGGGGCGGGAATCCACTGCCGGGTGAAGACGTCGCTCAGGATGAGGACAATCAGGATCACCAGCCAGAAAACCCCGGCCCCCACGAACACCCAGGTCAGCCGGCTGCCGTATCGGACGTGCATGAAATACAGCACGACCAGCGTCGCTTTCATGATAGCGATGGCGATGGCCACGATGGCATTGGCGTAGTGCAGCCGGCCCCCGCCAAGGTCAACGAACGACACCGCGACGGTGATGGCGGTGAGCAGGAGCAACGCCACCAATACCCGGAGGTAGATTCTGGACGGAACGATGTAGTGTGTCATGCGGCGTGTCGGGCAACCAGGTACAGGCATGGGAAGAGAAAGAGCCACACGATGTCCACGAAGTGCCAGTACAGCCCCGAGACCTCGACCGGCGTGAAGTAGTCCGTCGTGTACCTGCCCCGCCAGGCTTGAAAGAGAAGCACGGCGAGGATCCCCACGCCCACGATCATGTGCAAGGCATGCATGCCCGTCATGGCAAAGTAAAACGAGAAGAAGAGCTGGACGTTCTTGGCCAGTGGGCTGGTGAAGCTGAAATTCGGGCCCGGCACCAGATGCTGCTCGAACTTGTGGCCGTATTCAACCGCCTTGATTCCCAGGAACACAAGCCCGAGCACCAGGGTGAGCGACAGGTACACCCTCAGCCTGTTGCGGCGCCCCATCTGCGCGCTCCGGACGGCCATCGCCATGGTAAAGCTGCTGCCAAGCAGGACGACGGTGTTCACGGTTCCCAACACCAGGTCGAGGTGTTTGCTTCCTTCAGCGAAGGCCTCCGCATAGGCAGACACGTAGACGGCAAAGATGGTGAATAGGCCTCCGAAGAACATGATCTCCGTGATGAGAAAGGCCCACATGCCGAGATTGGAGGCCTCGTGCTGCTGCTCCGCGTCGTCGAACTGGTGGGCCACCGAGGTATGGGACTCAGGCACGACTGGCCTCCGGAACGGCGTGGGGCTGCGGCTCATCGTAGGCGTACGCCTCGTGCGTCACCACGGGCGTCTTGTCGAAGTTCTCGGTCGGCGGGGGTGAGGGAGTTTCCCATTCCAGGCCTCGTGCCCCCCAGGGATTCGCATCGGCCACCGCGCCATACCGTAGCGACCAGAGCATGTAGACCAGGAAGAGGAAGTAGCCCAGGCCGAGGATCGAGGTGCCCGCCGTTGAGAGGACGTTCAGGACCTGGAATTCCGGCGGATAGGCATGGTAGCGGCGCGGCATGCCGAGGAACCCCAGGATGAACTGCGGGAAGAACGTGAGGTTGAATCCCACGAAAAGGATCAGCGCCGTGGCTCGGGCCAGGTTCTCGGGGTACATCCGTCCGGTGATCTTCGGCCACCAGAAATGCATGCCCCCGCTGAAGCCCATGATGGCGCCGCCCACCATGATGTAGTGGAAGTGGGCGACGACGAAGTAGGTGTCGTGCAGGTGGACGTCGGTGCCCAGGTTGGCCAAGAAGAGGCCGGTCAGGCCCCCGATGGTGAACAGTCCGATGAAACCAAGAGCATACAACATGGGGGAATCCAGGGAAATGGATCCCTTGTACAAGGTTGCGGTCCAGTTGAAGACCTTGATCGCCGACGGGATGGCGACGAGGAAGCTCAGCAGCGAGAAGATCAGGGCCGCGTAGACCGACTGGCCGCTCACGAACATATGGTGGCCCCAGACCAGGAAGCCCAGGACCGCGATGGCCAGGCTGGAGAACGCGACGAAGCCGTAGCCGAAGATCCGCTTCCGGGAGAAGCAGGCGATCAGCTCGCTGAGCACGCCCATGGAGGGCAGGATCATGATGTACACCGCCGGGTGGGAATAGAACCAGAAGAGGTGCTGGAACAGCAGCGGGTCGCCGCCCAAGGCGGGGTCGAAGATCCCGATCCGGAGGCCGCGCTCCAACGCCACCAGGACGAGGGTGATGGCCAGGACCGGAGTCCCCAGAACCATGATAAGACTGGTGGCATACTGGGCCCAGATGAACAGCGGCAGGCGCGACCAGGTCATGCCGGGCGCCCGCATCTTGTGAATCGTGACGATGAAGTTCAATCCGGTGAGGATGGAGGAGAAGCCGTTGATGAAGATCCCCACCGCGGTGAGCATGACGTTGGTGTTGGAGTAGATGGAGCTGTACGGTGGGTAGAAGGTCCATCCGGTGTCAACGCCCCCCAGCACGCCGGCCGTCAGCGTGAAGAGGCCCCCGACCACGTAGACATACCAGCTCAGCAGGTTGATCCGGGGAAACGCCAGGTCGCGCGCCCCGATCATCATGGGCACCAGGAAGTTCCCCAGCACGGCCGGAATGGAGGGGATCAGGAAGAAGAAAATCATGGTGATGCCATGCATGGTGAAGAGCTTGTTGTAGGTCTCGGCCTGGACCAGGTCCCCGTACGGACTCAGCAGGTTCAGCCGGATCAGCCCGGCGAAGATCGAGCCGATGAAGAAGAAGAACACGATCGACACCAGGTACAGAATCGCGATCCGCTTGTGATCCTTCGTGAGCAGCCACGACTTCACGCTGGTTTCGACGTTGAGGTAATTCGTCCGCGGTTCGCCTGTTGCTGTGCTCATCATTCTGCCTTCGCCTTCTGCTCGGTTCCCAAGGACTTGATGTAGGCGATGATCTCGGCCAGGCCATCCTCGTTGATGAGTCCCTTGTAGGTGGGCATGGTCGGCTCATACCCGGCCGTGATCTTCGCCTGCGGCTCGACAATGGACTCGCGGATGTAGCCCTCGTCGGCGGTCACCGTCTGCTTCGTCGTCAGGGTCACCTTCTTGCCGAACAGGCCTACCAGCGAGGGGGCACGGCCCTTCCCGTCGGGAAGATGGCAGCCGCCGCATCCGAGTTGCTGGAAGAGACGCGCGCCGGCCGTCGCCGGCGATTCCACCGCCCCGCCCCCTCTCAGCCACGCCTCGTAGGTGTTGGGCTCCATGACCACGATCCGGCCCATCATCTCCGCGTGGCTGGTGCCGCAGTACTGCGTGCAAAAAAGCCGGTATTCCCCGGTTTTGGTGGCCTGGAACCAGGCCGTGGTGTACCGGCCGGGCAGGACGTCTTTCTTGATCCGGAAGGCGGGCACGAAGAAGCTGTGGATCACGTCCTCGGAGGTCATGGTCAGCTTCACCGTGCGGCCCACGGGGACGTGGAGTTCATTGATCTCGCGGCGGCCATCGGCATGCTGGAGCTTCCACATCCACTGCTTCCCCACGACGAAGATCTCAATGGCGTCGGCCGGGGGGCTGGACAGGGAAATGTACACCCACGCGCCCCAACCGAACATGACCATGGCGAGCCCGAGCGGGATGATCGTCCAGGTGAGCTCGAGGCCGAGCGACCCGTGGATCGGCCGGGGCGTCTCGTCGGCTGCCCGCCGGCGGTACTTGATGGCAAAGATCGTCACTAGGACGAAGATGAGCCCGGCGAAGAAGACGCAGACTGCCAACAGAAACAGGAGCAGGGCATCCACCTGGCCGGCCGCCGTGGACGCTCGCTCTGGAAGGAATCGGACACCGGTCCACATGGGCCTACTGCGACCCCCCAACCTTCGCTGCAGCCAGACGGTCCCGCCGGATCATCACGGCAATGAACGTGCCCAGGATCAGGACCGTCACCAGGCCGGCCAACCGGATCACGTTCATGATGATCAGGCCGTACCGTCCCGTGAGCGGATCGTAGTGGTAACAGAACAGCAACACCTGGTCGATGGGCGAGCCAATCGTCCCCTCGGCGGCCTCGATCAGACCCAAGCGGAGGTCCCGGG
>CAZXXV010000078.1:0-11958 GCA_964644725.1 uncultured bacterium | reverse complement strand
CCTGCGGGGAGGCGATGAGCCGCTCGTCCTTGGACAACCCGGCCGCGCGGATCTCATCGAGCTGCCGCGCCAAATGCTCGCGCATCGCGTCATACATAGAGACTCTCCATCTGAGCAAGCGTCTGGAAATCTCTCCATGGGGGCGCGGAGAACGCCTCGGGTCTCCAGAGGGTGTTGGGGACCCCTCTCACAACCACTCCAACAGCACCTTTCCGCAGTTCCCCCCGCGCATGACCTCGAGAGCCTCCTGGAAATTCTCGACGGGGAAGCGGTGGGTCAGGACCGGCATCACGTCCAGGCCGCTTTGCAGCATCGTGGTCATCTTGTACCAGGTCTCATACATCTCGCGTCCGTAAATCCCCTTGATGATGAGGCCTTTGAAGATGACGTCGTCCCAGTTGATCGCGGTGTTGGCGGGGAGGATGCCGAGGAGGGCGATGCGCCCACCGTGGGCCATGTTCGCCAGCATGTCCTGGAAGGCAGCCGGGCTGCCGGACATCTCCATCCCAACGTCGAAGCCCTCGCGCATCCCCAACTCTTGCTGGACGTTCGGCAGCTTCTCGCGGCGGGCGTCGACGACGCGCGTGGCGCCCAGCCGCCTCGCGAGGTCCAGTCGGTAGGGGTTGAGGTCCGTGACGACAACGTAGCGCGCCCCGATGTGGCGGGCGATGGCGGCGGCCATGCAGCCGATCGGCCCGGCGCCTGTGATCAGAATGTCCTCGCCCACGAGGTCGAAGGAGAGGGCGGTGTGGGTGGCGTTGCCGAGGGGGTCGAAGTAGGCAAGCAGCTCCAGGGGAATGTTGGGAGCCGCGCCCCAGACGTTGGCGGCGGGGATGCAGAGGTACTCGGCGAAGGCCCCCGGGCGGTTCACGCCCACGCCGGCCGTGTGCGCGCAGAGGTGCCGCCGTCCGGCCAGGCAGTTCCGGCAGAGCCCGCAGACGAGGTGCCCCTCCCCGCTGACCACGTCCCCGGGTTTGAAGCTCCGCACGTTGCTCCCGACGGCCGCCACCGTCCCCGCAAACTCGTGGCCGATCACGAGCGGGGTGTGGATCGTCCGTCGCGCCCAGTCGTTCCAGGTGTAGATGTGAACGTCGGTGCCGCAGATCGCCGTCTTGTGGATCCGGATGAGGACGTCGTTGATCCCCGGCTCCGGGACAGGGACCTCCTCCAACCAGAGCCCCGGTTCCGGCCGCGCCTTCACGATCGCCCGCATAGGCGACATGCGTTGAACCTCACCATGGTGAACGTCGCGTCAGGTCCAGCCGCTTCCCGCCGATCCACTTGTGCAACCGAGGAACTGCTTCAGGCCTCAAGCGGGCCGAAGGTCCCCCAGGACCGCCTCAGGCCCGTTGAGGCTCCCGAAATGAGGGGAGCATGGCTCAGCCCGAGCGCAGGTGTCAAGGGGAATGCGCGGGGAGCACCCGACGCCGGGCCACCGGAATCCGCAAGGTCCCTCTTGAGAAAAAGAGAGCCCGGCTCGAAACAAAGCCGGGCCCCCCGGAAGCTTTCCGGCTGCATCCTCAGAGCTTCTCTTCCGCTCGCCCCTTCTCGTATTCCTTCCGCTTATTCGGCAGGTATGTCGGGACCGGCACATCCCACCAGCCGCTCTTGGAGACGGCCGTGTGCGGCCACTCCCGCGCCGTCATGATTTCCACCAGGCTGGGTCGCCCGGATGCCAGCGCCTTCTTGACGGCCGGGCCGACCCCCTCCGGGTCCTCGATCCGGGCCGCCTGGAGGCCGAAGGCCTTGGCACAGTCCGCCAGGTGGGCGGAATACACGGAGCCATCCTTCTTCTCGAACGCGGAGGCGATGAGCCGCTTGGGCCCAAAGGCGTTGTATTGCAGGTTCGTGATGGACCGGAAGCCACAATTGTTCAGGACGACGAAGAGGACCGGCAGGTCGAGTTGGACGGCCACCGCCATCTCCTGCATGGTCTGCAGGAAATCCCCGTCGCCCGCGATTCCCAGGACCGGAGCATCGGGTGCCGCCAGCCTGGCCCCGATGGCCCCCGGGACGGTGAAGCCCATCGTGGAGAAGCCGCCGCTGGTGATATGGGTGCGGGGCATATACACCTCGAACTCCTGCCAGACCTGGCACTGGACGAGGCCGGCGCCCGTCACGACGATCGTGTCCCGGGGGGTGACGGCCCGGATCTCTTTCAGCGCGCGGGAGATGGTCATGGGGCGGGCACTCGAGCGCTGCATTTTGGCCAGGACCTTATCCCACTCGGTGTTGAGTCGCTGGATCTCCTTGAAGTACGCCGTTCCCTTGTAGTCCTTTGGCCTGCTCAGGTCCTGGAGCTGGGTCAGCAGATCCGCCAGGCCGGCCTTGGCATCCGCCAGGATCCCGATGGTAGTCGGATAGTTCTTCCCGATCTCGTGTGGGTCGATGTCAATCTGGATGAGCTTCGTGGGCGGGATCGCGAAGCTCGCCCCGTGCCGGTACGAGGAGGCCACCCAGTCGGTGAAGCGGCATCCCACGGCCAGGATGACGTCTGCGGAGCGACAGACGGCGTTCCCCACGGTGCTGGCGGTATCCCCGGGGTGCCAGCAGTAGAGGGGATGATCCTCCGGGAAGGCGCCCTTGCCCATATAGGTCGTTGTCACGGCGGCCCCGAGGAATTCCGCCACTGCCTTGAGTTCATCGGACGCGTTAGCCGTGATCACGCCCCCACCCACCAGGATCACGGGGCGCTTGGCCTTGAGCAGCAGTTCTGCCGCGCGGCGAATGGCCCCGGCATCGGGCCGCAGGCGGCCCTGCGGCTCCCGCTCCTCCGGATCAGGCAGCTCCACGTCCTCGGCGTCGGCGGCCACATCCATGGGCAGGTCCACGAGGACCGGGCCGGGCCGGCCGCTGAGCATCTGGTTGAAGGCGCGGTGCATAACGTAGGGGAGCTGGTCCACCCGGCTCACCTGCCAGTAGCGCTTGACGATGGGCTCCATGACGCGGGGGAAGTTTGACCACTGCACCCGCTCGATCTCCTGGAGGACGGTGTGGCCCCGCATGTAGGTGTGGGTACTCCCGGTGATCAGGAGAACGGCGGTGGAGTCGACGTAGGCCTGGGTGATGCCAATGACCGTGTTGGTGGCCCCCGGGCCAATCGAGGTGACGGCAGCCATGGGCCGCCCGCTCACGCGGTAGTATGCGTCCGCCAGATGCACGCCGCTCTGCTCGTGCATCACCTGGATCATCTTGATCTTATCCTGGCGATCCACGACGGCATCCAGCAGCGCCACATTTCCATGCCCGGGAATGCCGGCGATGTAAGGCACGCCCTGTCGAATCAGGTATTCGACGACGATCTCGCCACCCGTGAGACGCATAGTCGTGCCTCCGGTCCTTGGTGTCCCTTCTGAATCTCCCTCGGTGCGTCTCAACCGGAAAATGCAATAGCGACACCTGACAACTGGAAATGGGGAATCACCCGAATCCGTCGGGCACTGGGCGAATTCCGTCCCCCGGTTTTCAGTTTGGCATTGTCCGTTTGAGATTTTCCGTTGCCAAAGCGCCCCTATGCATATCGGAGAGCCCTCGCGCGGTCAAGGTAAATCGGCGCCGGTCGCAGTTTCTCCTGAATGAGAGTCATTCGGGATCGCCCTGCTTTACATGACCACCGGCGATTGATATAAGTCAACTCATGCGTGCCACCGCCTCGGCCGTTCAGGCGAAGAACCGGGACATCATGGTGCTGGTCACGGCGCAGTTCAGCCTGGCCTTCGCCTTCAACTTCATGTTCGTGTTCCTTCCTTTCTACATCCAGGCCATCAGCCCGCTGGACGAGGCGGCCACGCTTCGCTGGACGGGCCTCATCGTGGGATCCGCCTCGGCCACGGCCATCTTCGGCTCCACCTTCTGGGCCAGTCTCACGGACCGGTTCAGCCCCAAGGCGCTCTTCGAGCGCGGGATCCTCTCCCACGTGATCCTCGTCGCCCTCATGGGGTTCGTCACCGACCTGCGAGTCCTCCTGGGCATCCGCATCCTCCAAGGTTTTCTGGGCGGCATCTCTACCATCGGGCTGATGATCATCTCTGCGATCTCCACGGAGGATCAGTTGGCCCGCCGGATGGGGCTGTACCAGTCCGCGCTCACCCTGGGGCAGATCTTCGCCCCGCCTTTAGGCGCCATGGCCGCGGCCGCCGTCGGTTTCCGGGGTGCGTTCCTGGCGTCTAGCCTGATGATGCTCGGGGTTTTCATCTTCTGCCAGGTGGGTCTCAGTCCCTTGCCACCCCAGCCGCGGCGATCCGCCGCTGGCGACGTTCCCCGCCGGCAACTCTGGCTGGCCTGGGGGGTGGCCTTCGTGGGAACGATTCACATCGTGTTCCTGCCCAGCGTCTTGCCGACGATTCTCCAGGACTTCCATGTCCCGGAGCACCAACGACTGGTGACCGCGGGACTCATCGTTTTCGCCTACGGCGCCTCGGCCGCGGCCGGCTCCTATGGTTTCAGTCGGCTGGCGGGGCGCGTCCCTACCCAGCACTTGGTGCTTGCCTGCGCGGTGGGCGCCTCGGTCTTCCAGGTCCTGCTGATCCTGGGAGTGGGGCCGGTGACCTTCACCCTTATCCGGATGGTGCAGACTGCCTTGGCAGCCGGGATCTTCCCTCTCATCCTGGTGCAGATCACGTCCCGAAGCCATGGGGGAACCATCGGCTTCATCAATGCGGCACGGTTTGCCGGCAACGCCGCGGGCCCGGTGATTGCGACGTTCATCCTGGCGAATTCGAATTTCCTTTCCCTTTACCTGGTCCTGGGGGTCGGCCTCGGTGCCGTGGCGACCTGCCACCATTTCGGTCTAGCAAGAAATCGCTAGGGATTTTTCGTCTGGTGCGGTAGGGTTACGGTGCCGTCAGCAGACGCAGGGGCTGCGCGGGTCAAGCGGCCTCGCGCGCGACGCACCGAAGGAGGCGTCATGGCAGGAAGCTCTCGACAGCACCGAGGCCAGAAGCGGCGGAAGGAACTGGCGCGCAAGGCGCGGCAGGAAGAGAAACGCCAGCGGCGGGCGGAAAAGAAAACCGGCGGCGCAGGCAGCGGGCCGCCCATCGACTGGGAGGCAGGCGAGGCCGGGGCGCCACCCGCTGATGCCCCTAACTCCGGGACGATTCCCGGTGAATCACAGGATGTGAAACCGTCGTAGCCGCAAGTCTCCAGACGAGTCCGTTCGCCGAAAGCGAATCCGTACCGGCCCTGTCTGCTCTCGCCTGCTGATTTCGCGCCCTTCCCCCCTTCCTCTCGCTGCGGCAGGCGTAGAACGCCAACTGGACCCTTCGATTTCCGTCCCCTTTGCTCCGCAACGCGGGTTGGTCCGCGGATTCCGAGTCGGCGACCGCGTGAGGATCTCGGGCACGATCAGGGCAGATCTTCGGATGGCCGCCCGGGACCGCGCATCCACCAGAAGGTAAGTGCCAGGACGCACAATAGTCCCAAGCTCCCACCTGCCGCGAAGGCAACCGACGCCCCGAAGACCTCAGCAATCGATCCGACAAAGAATGAGCCGATGGGGGTCATCCCGGCGAAGACGAACGCATAGAGGCTCATGATGCGGCCGCGGAGCCTGTCCGGGGCCGTCACCTGGAGGGTGGAGTTACAGCTGGCCATGAAGACGATCTGTGAGAATCCGATGAGACCCAGGGCGATGGTCGCCGGCCAGAAATGGCGGATCGCCGCCAATGACAGGGTCGTTGCCGACGCCACGATGGCCGCTGCGACCACGACGATGAGTCGTGGCCGGCCGCTGCCCAGAACGGCCAGCGCGAGGGCGCCGGCCACGGCACCCATGCCAAGCGCGGCCATCAGGAATCCGAAACCCTGCGCGCCTTCGTGCAGGACGTCGCGCGCCAGCAACGGAACGAGAACGTTGTGGTTGATTACGAACAGGCTCACGAAAAACAGCAGACCCAAGATCAGCAACACTAGGGGGGTTCCCACGGCGTAGCGGACTCCTGCCACGATGTCCTGGCGCACGGAGCTGCTCGCCTGAGCCTGGGGCAGGCCCTCGGCCCGGATGCCCAGCAGGGCGACGATGACGGCCAGGAAGCTCACGCCGTTCAGCAGGAACGCGGGGGCCACGCCGTAGCGGGCCACGAGGAGGCCGGCGGCAGCCGGGCCCACCATTCGCGCCCCGTTGAACATCGCGGAGTTGAGGGCGATGGCGTTCATGAGGTCGTCCTTGCCCACCATCTCGACGATGAAGGACTGTCGCGTGGGCATGTCGAGCGTGGCGGCGAATCCGTAGAGGCTTGCCAGGACCGCCACGTGCCAGTACTGCACGTGCCCGGTCCACGCGAGGGCCGAGAGGCTGAACGCCTGGAGCATGAGGGCCGTCTGGGTGGCGAGAACGAGCCGGCGCTTCGGGACGCGGTCGGCGATCGCGCCGGCCACGAACGAGAAGCAGAGCATCGGCCCGAACTGGAGCGTGCCGATGAGCCCAAGCTTGAAGGGGGAGTTCGTCAGCTCGAGGACCAGCCACGACTGCCCGACGCTCTGCATCCAGGTCCCGACGAGCGAAACCAGCTGTCCCGTCCAGAACAGGCGAAAGTCTCTGTGATTGAGAGCTCGCAACCCGGTTGGAAATCGCATCCTTCCTCTGCGTCCGTTACGTGGCGATCAGCGGAGCCAGGCGATGATCCCGGCGGGAAGAAAGTGCGTGCAAAGCGCCCAGTCGGGCCGGAGGTTGGTCAGCAGGCGGACGAACGGACCAAGGTTGAGCTTCTCGAATGCCTGCTGGACGCGACTGCTCTTCCAGGGGACATCGAAACGGTCGTACAACCAACCCAGCAGGTCTGGGGCCTTGTTCACGACCTCGATGTAGCCCTGGGAACAGAGCGTCCTGAAAGCCTGGTTGGTGTAGCGGAGGACGTCGACGTGGTAGGCCTCTCCAGGGAAAGCACTGGCCTCGAAGGCCGCTTCGAGGGCTTCGGTTGCGCGCAGGTGCCCGGCACCCACCGCAGCCGAGAGGATGAGCACCCGGGGCGACCTGGAGAAGACCGGAGGAGATATTCCTTCCCGCCGCCCTCGCGCGGGCTTCTCACCGGGCAGAGATCCAGGCATCAGTGATGCTCCAAACAAACACAGCCAGCAGGGTCAGCAACACGCCCAGGGTCGCCAGGGGGTGGGGCAGAAGGCCAGCCATGAGGTCCTCAACCGAGAGCAGCCCCCCGAGGGCCCAGGTTGCCGCAGCGCCGGCGATGAGGAAGGCGGCGCCTTTCCCCCACGCGCCCAAGTAGAATTGTCCCAGCCCCGGGAAGATCCCGGAGAGGATCAGAGCGATCCACTGGCGACGGCGGGCAGCCATGACCATTCCCCCTCCCTCAAGGCAGCGGCCGGCTGCCCTGAAGAGACTTCCAGGATCCTTCCTCTGTGTCCGATGTCCTCAACTCCAGACGCGTCCGTCTTGCTGCGCGCTCAAGGATATCGCGTTCCGTTTCAATCTCTCGAGCTGCCGTTGGGATCAACCACCCGTGCCAGGGGCCTAGTGTGACAGAGAGAGCGGGTTGAAATCCGTATCGTAGTCGTACACGTCCAACCCCTCTTTTCGCTTCAGAAAATTCACTACAACGTAGGTGAGGGGTGTGACCGCAGCCTCGTAAGCCGATTTTGCCAGCCACTGGGTGACGATGGCTGAGATCAATCCCGCGAGCGGAATCGTTCCGATAAAGGCTAGCGTGATAAACACCAGTGAGTCCAACGCCTGGCCAACAAGCGTGGAGCCGATGGTACGCGTCCACAGCCAGCGTCCTCTCGTGGCGATCTTCATCTTCGCCAGCACGAACGAGTTGGCGAACTCTCCCACGAGGTAGGCGAGAAAGGAAGCAATGAGAAGGCGGGGCGTGTAGCCCAGAATTCGCTCGTACGCGGCCTGGCCATCCCAGAAAGACGCGGCGGGCAGCACCTGCCCCAGCCAGATGGCAACCACGGCAATCAGGTTGCAGAAGAAGCCCAGCCAGATCACCAGTCGCGCCTGGCAGTAGCCATAGACCTCGGTCAGAACGTCGCCGACGATATAGCCTATCGGGAAGATGATGATCGCGGCTGGCACGATGAGCCCAAACACGTGGACCAGCTTGACTGCAGTAATGTTGGCCGTGATCAGGCAGGTGATGAAGATGCCAACAACGAGCACGAAGTAATAGGAATATCTCGCGCGAGACGGGGCCGCCTGTGTCTCCTGTGTGACCATTCTTCTCATCCCTACCTCTACTTCGTCAGCAGTCTAAGGCAGCCCCGCCGTTTCGTCCACGCACAAGGGAGTCATCGCCCGCAAGATAAGCCTGGGGCGTGGAGCGACCCTGTCCCACAGGGGATCCAACCCGCTCTCGGGAAGCCATCTCTTCCTCTAGCCGATGCGCAGGTGGCGGCCGAAGTGGTCGAGCGTGCGGCGCCAGGCATCGTTGGCGGCATCGCGACGGTACGTCTCCGATCGCTCGTTGTTGAAGAAGGCGTGCCCGGCCCCAGTCGAGACCCTGCATCAAGTGGGAGGCTTCCTCGGCCTCCACGGTGCTTTTCCCATGATAGAGGTCAGGAGCCATCCATAGCGAGGTAGCCCTGGGCCGCGAAGCGCCTGGCGACGTCCTTGATGTGCGGGACGAGCCCCCACCACTCCTGGAGGACGATGATCCCCGGCTTCCCCTGGTCCGGACGGGCGAGGTACCCCGTGGCCTGTCCCGCCGCTGAGGAGAATGTCACGGCACTCGTTACTGGCATGGAGTCCCTCCGTCTCGTCACTTCCAGCCAATTCGCTCGCGCAAGGATGTGATGTGCGCAACGTGATGCCGCGCGTGCCACGCGTACATCTGAAGGGCCCGGTCGAGCGTTACCACCTGGGAGTCCGGACGTCGGAAGGCCCGGGCGAAGTCCGCAGCCGTCATGGAGCGAAGCAGCAGCACCCAGCGCTGATGGACTGCCTCAAAAAGAGCGACCGACGCCTCGATGGGCCCCGTTCGCGCATCGAAAAGCTCCGCCCAGGCTGCCGCATCATACCCCTTGATGGTTGGCTCGGATTCGGTCAGGGCCAGCCGGAATCGCACATACACGTGCACGTGGCTATCCGCCAGGTGATGCACGACCTGCCGGACGGTCCAGCCGCCGAGCCGATAGGTGGTGTCGAGCTGCTCTGGCGTGAGTCGCGCCACCGCCGCACGGAGCAACCCGGGCGCGGCGGCGATCTCCTCGATCCACCGCTGCCGTTTCTCCATCGTCACGTCGGGGTCCTCAACGAACTTTCCGATAGGGTACTGGAGATCAACCATGGATTCGCCTCCTGTGGGAGTTCGTCGGTCGAAGATGAAGACCGGACGGCCCGTCACCGCCCTGTGCCGATTTGTCGCGCTATGCTACCCCATCGGCGGGAGGACTTTCAACATGGGGGTTTTGGCCACATGTTCGAGAGAGGAAATAGCGTAAAGAGACAAAAGAAGCAACTCCTCACCCAGTGCGTTCGCAGCCGTGAAACGACCCTGCCTACAGGGTCCAGGCGATGAGGAAGGAGGTGCCGAGGTAGAAGAGTGCTTCGAGGTAGCCGACGCCGACGTTCGGGACCTCTTGCTCCACGACCTCCTGGCGGATCGTTACGCCGGGCAGGAGCAGCCAATCCAAGAGCCAGCGCGCCGCAAAGAGGAGGACCAGTCCCACCATGGCGTAGCCGGTCGCGGCCGCGAACCCGCGCCCCCACCCCTCGAAGGGCCCGCTGATGGCCAGGCGGAGGACGTTTCCCATCGCCACGAGCACCCCGGCGAAGGAGAGGGCGAGGGCGCGGTTCCCCCTCCGGATCTCCGCCGTCAAATCCTCGTGCACCACGCGCAGGAACACGGCGGCGGCCAGCGTGAGCAAGATCTGGGCGTACAGCCAGAACACCGCCGCCGGGAGCAGGCCGCCTTCATCGGCCAGTGCGCCGAGCACGAGCAGGGCGCTCGAGATGTGGAAGCCCGCCACCACGATTCCCGCGGCCACGTTGCCCCGGTCCAAGATCTCGCCGAACAGATCGAACCCGTGGAACAGGATCCGCCGCTCCGCCAGCGAGGCCAGATTCAGGAGTGCCACGGCCAGCAGCCCCCAGGCGATCACCGAGAGGGCATCCTGCAGCATGTCACCGCGGGACTGGCCGGAGAGTGGGGCCCCCATCACGATGAGTATCCCCAGATAATACGCGCCCAGCGGCACCGCAAAAGCCAGGTTGTCCTTGGCGGTCATCTCCACGTCCACGCGCGCCCGAGGGTGGAACACGCCATACGCCAGCTTCCCCACCCAGCACAGCGCGAAGACCAGGAGGAAATAGACGACCACCTGGACGCCGGAAGTCATAAGCCCTCTCCTCTTTGCTCCCACGTTGGGGACGCGGTGTCGGCAACCAGGGCATCCGCGGGCACTGAACGGATGGCGCGAAGGGCCGCCTCGGCCAGCCGGTCGTGGAAGACAACGTCCCGGGAGCCGATCCATCGTACCGAGCGGCCCCCGAACTTCTCCTTGAAGCGAGAGAACCGGTCGTAGGGATGGTCCGGGCGCCCGGGCGGAACGTAGCCGTAGAAGTCGTACAGGCGATATTCTTCCCTGGCAGCCTCCCGCAGGATGTGCCAGTGGAGGGCGTAGCTCGCCATCACGTCGGGGAAGAGGGGCAGGTGGCCACCATAGAGATAGGTCACGGTGCTGCCGTGGCGCACGGTGAGTGCCGCGGCTAACGTGATGCCCTTATAGCGGGCGAAGGTGAACCGGCCCATGCGGGGGAAGAGCGCCTGGACGAGATTGATGAAGAAGCGCTTGGGCTCGAGTCGGAAGTCCTGGTAGCGCGCCGTCTGCTCCAAGATGAAGTGAAACTCATGGACGTCGGTGGGGTCAACCGAGCTGACGACCTCGACGCCCCGTCGTAACGCCAACCGGGCGTTGTAACGCCCCTTCGGCTTCATGCGGGCCAGCATCTCCACCTCGGGGTGAAGATCCACCAGCAGGGTCTCATCCGGCACGAGGTCCACCGGCGCCCGCGGCAGGTCGCGCAAGAGCTCGGGGGCCGCTTCAAGCCTCGGCTCGACCCGCAGGGCAACGACCCGCCGTCCTGCGGCAGAGTTCCGGAACGCTGACACGAGGGCCCGGAATTCGGCGGACGCCCCCGGCGCCTCCCAGTCCAGCACCGGGCCGTCGGGCATCACGGCTAGACCCGCCTCGGCCAGTGATGGAAAGGTGTAGGCGATGCCGCCGCCGCAGAGCGTTTCTTTGGCGAAGATGCCCAGGCGTACCACCGTGTAGCCCTCCAGCGCCTTGAAGTCGGACCACCCCCAGGACTGCATGAAGCCGGATGCGGGATGCGATGCCACGAGGGCATCCCACGCCTCCCGATGATGCACCTGGAGCGGGGCCACGTGCATCATGACTGCCGTCCTGCCGTCGTGGACGGAGGTCGCCTGATCCCCAGGACCTCGCCGTGGATCTCGACCCAGCCAGTGATTGAATCCTTGAGCGACTGATCGCGGCCCTCGGTGAGGCGGCGGTTCAGTATCCAAAAGAGGAAGTGGTCCTCGTCCGTGAGGGCAACCGGCGGGGCGATTGAGCGCGTGCGGATGGTTCCCTCCGGCGTGATGAGGGCCACCGAACGCGCGGCCGGATCCGGATTGGGCGGTTCCAGATAGACGCCGGGGAAGATGGAGACCCACCCGGCGCCGGGAACAGGGCCAGGTTGAGGGCTCACGCCCTCCCACGTTCCCTGGGCGGTGGCAACGGCTTGCTTCATCGCCTCCAGCGCCGCCAGTTCGCATACCGCCTGCTGGCCCCCGGCCGTCATCGAGGCCCACCGCACCCAATCGAGCCAGCGCTGATGATCGACGATGGCTTTCTCGATCAGCGGGCCCTGCGCCCGGAGCTGCTGTTTCACCTTGTCCTGCAGCCGGGCGTCCGGGAGCAAAGCCAGGACCTGCACCCCCGTCCTGTCCAGCACCCGAAGGCGACCGGGATCCAGCAAGAACCGAAACCCTGGCACGG
>CAZXXV010000077.1:0-12061 GCA_964644725.1 uncultured bacterium | reverse complement strand
TATGGGACTAAGAGAGAGGGATATTGAACAGGCGATCCGCTGGGTGCCGCGTCGGGAGCGCTAAGGGCATCTTGGCGGGGGGATCACCCAAACGTGGGGGAAGAAATTGGGGCGAATTGGTGAGCAGCGTGGCATGAGTCGGAATTGTGTGCAAAGAGGCGTGAAGAGATCTGGTGAAGCTCACCTGCACATGCAGTCCGCACCGCTTGGTGCGGCCGCTGGCAAAGGTCCGGGTGCCTTGTGGGCGGTGTTCCTCTACCGTCTGCCCCGGTCGGGAGGAGCGCCGGCTAGGGATCCCGGCCTCCTCGACCGGCTTCAGGTGCTCCCGTACGAGGGTGCAACCTTCCTCCGCACGATCGGCACCAGCAGCACCATCCTCTGCTGGAAGGAGGATGCCATGCGACCCAGGGACATGGAAGGGCTCGTCGAGCGAGTCGCCAATGTGCCGGCCTTCGCCCGGTCCTGTGCCGACCTCGAGGTTGCCCATGCCCGCGCCGTCCGGATCGCGGCGGACCGCTTTGGGCCCCGCTTCGAGCAGCGGTCGAACGCGTTCACGGCATTTGGGGCCGCCTGGCGCCTCGGGGCCGTGTTCCTGAGCCTGCCGTGGCCTCTCCCGCAGCGATCATGGCAATTCCTCAGCCGTGAGCTCTTGTGCCTGGAGTGGGTCAGGCGCCACACGGCCATCATCGCGAAGCGCGACCGGGCCCGATCGGGTGCGCGGCTCCCGTGGGGGAGGCGACTCCTGCGCCCGTTCGAAGAGGTGGGCGGCGCGGTGCAGGAGTACCCGTTGCTTGCGACCGCCCGGCCCCTGACCGTGATCCAGTCGCTCTTGGCCGCCACCGGGCAACTCGCTGGAGATGCAAGGCCCCCCAAGCCGTTGGCGCCAGCCCATTCATTGCCCGCACGGTGAGAAGAGCCGAGATAGCCGGGCGACGCCCGTAGACAAGCACGCTCATCAATCCAACGGACCGTTTCGCGGCCCGCCGATGATCAGGTAGTCGTCAGGTCAACTCCGTCGAAGGAGGTGAGGCCCATGAACAAAGTGAAGGACATCTTGAAGAAGAGGATGGACAACAGGAAGCGTCTGGAGAAGGAGGCGCCCGATCTCTATAACGGCTTCAACGAGCTGATGAAGCACTTTTACAAGCATGGCGCTCTGGATCGGAAGTACAAAGAATTGATGGCAGTGACAGGATCAGTCGCGACGCGATGCATCCCTTGTCTCGCCAATCATGCCAACAATGCGAACTCGGCAGGCGCCACACGGAATGAGGTGATCGAGGCGGCCGCCATCGGGGTGGAATTCGGCGGCGGGCCTTCGTTCGTCGTTGTCCGAGATCACCTCTTGGAATTCCTGGATGAAATCGAGGCAGCCAAGTAGCTTGGGCCAGGAGGATTGAGTAACCCACTCCAACGGGCAGGGCCCGTGCAGTGTGGAGGTGCCCTGAAGGGCATGGAGCCTTCGAAAAAATCATGAACGGGAGCCGCTGGCTCACCTCCGTGCGCCAGGCGCCCGGCTGAGATCGATGATTTCCACTCGGTTGTTCGTCTCGGGCCGCTTCGACGACGGCCCCTCGGTCAGGACCACGAGGTCCCCCTCGACCTCGTGCGCCCGCAGCCACTCCCGGACGTAGGCGTTCCAGTCGTCCGGATGATTGGGCTCGTGCACCGGGTACACCCCGTAGGAGAACTGGAGCCGCTGGCACGTGGCCTCCTGGGAACTCACAGCCACGATCCACACCGGAAGCCTGAACCGGGTGATGCGCCTGGCGGTTGCCCCGCTGTGAGTGGGGACGAACACGGCAGCCGGCGCGATGTGCTCCAGGGTCGTCTCGACGCTCAAGGCGATCAGATCCGTGAGGCTCACCTGGTCTCTCTGATCGATCGCCTTCAGCGTCTCCCGGACGGAATGGCTGGGCCGGCACGGCTCGATGGCCTCGGCGATGCTTGCCAGCATGGCCACGGCTTCCACGGGGTACTTGCCCATGGCCGACTCGCCCGACAGCATCACACAATCGGTGCCGTCCAGGATGGCGTTGGCCACGTCCGTTGCCTCGGCCCGGGTGGGCCGTCGGTTGGTGGTCATGGACTCCAGCATGTGGGTGGCCGTGATGACCGGCTTTCCCCGCAGGTTGGCCTGGCGCACGAGCGACTTCTGGACGATCGGGATCTGCTGGATGGGGATCTCTACGCCCAGATCCCCCCGGGCGACCATGATGCCGTCCGCCGCGTCGAGGATGGCCTCGATGTGGTCACGCGCCCGGGCACGCTCGATCTTGGCGATGACGAAGGGACTGTACCCGAGGTCGGCTGCGGCTTTGCGCACGGCTGCAATATCGTCGCCGGACTCGACGAAGGACTGGCTGACCGCGTCCAGCCCCTGCTCCGCGGCGAATCGCAGGCACGCGTGGTCGTGATCCGTGAAGGCGCTGATGCCCAGGTCAATCCCCGGCAGGTTGAGGCCCTTGCGGGAGCGCAGCTCGCCGCCCACGACCACCCGGCAGGCGACCTCCGTCCCCTGCACCCTCACGACCTCGAGCTGGATGATGCCGTCGTTCAGAAAGATCGTATCCCTGGGCTTCACCACCTGCGGGAGGCGGGCAAAGGTCACCGAGGCCCGGCCGGCATTCCCGATCACCTCCTGCGTCGTCAGGACGAAGGTGTCCCCCGGCTTCAGCTCTACCGGCTCCTCGGCCAATTGGCCGATGCGGATCTTTGGGCCGGGCAGGTCGCCCACGATGGCCACGCGTCGCTCTGTCGCATGCGCCGCGGCCCGGAGGCTCTCGATCACTTTCTTGTGGCCGGCGAAATCCCCGTGCGAGAAGTTGAGCCGGGCCACGCTCATCCCCGCGCGTATCATCCGCTCCATGACGTCGGAGGACTCCGACGCCGGTCCGATCGTACACACGATCTTGGTCTTGTTGGCTGCGAGCGTCATGGGTTTGTTCCTCCTGGCCCCAACAGGGCCCGATGATTGCGCGCGGGGAGCTTATCAAAGACCCGCTGGGGATGCCAGCACTCGCTGCCATTTTGCAGACCCCTGCCAAAACCACCCCGCGACGCCGCCACCCCACTGAGGAGTGGTCGTGGGGTGACTTCGGCCCTTTGCATCGAGCGGCCGTAAATGGCTTGGCGTGAAGGGGGTTATGGTCTATATTGCCCCCCTTGGGCGGTTCGCGTTGGGGAGGATCTGGTACGCCGGCATCTCGCTCCACGGGGCGGTCGTGGCGACCCGGGATGCGTTGAACAAGGCCTACTATGACACGGAGGTCACCCCCACGGACATCCTCATCCGTCGGGCGGTCACGAACCCGCAGTCGGCCGGGTTAATCGAGGCGATCGGCAAGGTAGCCGGCGGGCAGTACGCTACCGGGCTACAGAGTTTTCGAGACGGTGGGGTGCGCGGCAGGGTTGAACGGCTCTCTTCCTCTGGGGCGGGGCGCCGGCGGCAGGGCCCCGGGCGGCGCACGGGCTCAGGCAAAACAGGCCCACACGCAGCAGGAGCGTGGATTCAATGAATCAGACTGGCAGTCAGTTCTACCCCCGGGTATTTGCTCTGGCTGCCGCGAGCCTGCTCGCTTTCGCCCTCTTTAAGATCCTCCAGCCCTTCATCGGTTCCATTCTTTGGGGGTTCCTGCTGGCCTTCCTCCTCTTTCCGGTGAACCAGCGGCTGCGTCTGGCGCTCGGTGGGCGTCGGGGCGCCGCGGCGATCGTCCTCACGCTCGCCGTGATCCTGCTCTTGGTGGGCCCGGCCGCGCTTCTCGTGGTCGCCTTCGCAAGCCAGGCCTCGGAGCTGGTCGGCCATGTGCAGAAGGCCGCTGCCCACTACCAGGTTGCCCGGCCGAGCGACCTTTTGCGGGTGCCGATCCTCGATCGGGTCATCCATTGGATCGAGGCGCTGGCGCCGGTCACGGCGGAGCAGGTCCAGGGTTGGATGGTGGACGGGGCGAGGGGGCTGCTGCAGATGCTCGTGTCGATCAGCGGGTCCTTCTTCGTCGGAGCCCTGGGTGCGGTCGTCGGCCTGGCCATGATGCTCTTTCTCCTCTTCTTCTTCCTGCGCGACGGAGAGGTGATGGTGCAGAAGGTGTTGTCCCTGATCCCGCTGGACGCGGAACGGAAGGCGCACCTTGTCGAGCATCTGGCCGCCGTCACTCGGGCGGTGGTGCTGGGCGCGCTGCTGACGGCGGTCGTCCAGGGCACGCTCGTGGGCATCGCGTTCGCGCTCGTTCGCCTGCCGTCCCCCGTCGTGTTCGGCGTCCTGGCTGCGGTGATGTCGCTGGTACCGCTGGTTGGCGCGTCGCTTGTCTGGGCGCCCGCGGCCGTGGTGCTGGCGGTGCAGGGTCGTTGGGTGGCTGCGCTGGTCCTGGCGGTCTGGGGCGTGGCCGTGGTCACCTCGGCTGACAACGTCCTCCGGCCACGCCTCATCGCGGGTCGGGCTCAGATCTCGACACTTCCGGTCCTGCTGGGGTTGATGGGCGGGGTGGGTGCCTTCGGCCCGATCGGCATGGTCCTGGGGCCCGTGGTGGTCGCCCTTGCGTTGGCCTTGCTCCGGTTTGCGGAGGAGTCGCGGGGCAGACCCAGTTCCCCGTAGCCACTGACCCAAGTGGCTGAGGAGTTCTCCGTTCGACCGGCAGGCACCGCAACCAGCTCCACCTCAGCCGTGAACGCCTACTCCCTTCCTCCCCGGTCAGCACATCTTGGACTGTGAGGAGAGCAGCAATCCTCCTGGGTCTCCCTCACGCGCTTCAGCTACCCGTCCCGTAGGCCACTGGACTCACATCTCCTTCCTCACGGAACGAGACGTCGATACAGCACGTGGCGGCGGTTCCTGGTGAAGGGCCGCACCTGATCCGGCCATCGCCCCTGGTCCACCGCCTTGGCCCAGGAGTCGCTGGTCAGGACCTCCGGGCTCTCGATCTCATAGAGGGCGTTGTACGTGGGCTCGTTCTCGACCACCACGGTCCGGCGCTGGCCCCCCACGACCAGGGCCACCTCCTTTTCGGCCCTGAAACGGGCAACCGAGATGACGCCCGGCACCGTCAGCAACAAGGGCACGTGCTCGGTATCGTACACCTCGTTGAAGAGTGCCTCCTTCTCGGAAGCCACGTCCATGGCGGCGGAGAACAGGTACCTGGTCTGGAATGGCATGATGATCTTCCTCCTCTGAGCGCTGCGGGTTGCGGGACGGATGCGCACACATGCGTGACGCGCAGGCATTCTCCCGGACGAGATTTCCGGGGGCGCCCGTTGTGACTAGGAACCGGTCCGCCGGAACTCGAAGTCGAGGCGAGGCTGCGCAGGAAGCGCCTGGGGGGCCACGACGAGACGGAGGCTCTTGAAGCCCGGGACGGGGTGCGGAAAATATACGAAGCCCTTAACCTCTGCGCCTGCCAGGATGGGTCCCTCCGTCAAGGCCTGCGGGATGACGTCCCGGGTGTCGGTGCCGTAGCCGCCCAGGAGGATTCCTAGACCCACCCCGACCGAGGTCCCGCCGGCCGTGGAGCCCGAGACCTCCACCGAGGGCGACACGCCCACGCCCGAGGCGCGGCCCCCCAGCAACGTGACCACCTCGGACGGAGCCAGGGGAAGATACTGCCGGTTGGCGTCATCCAGCAAGAGGAAGTCCGCTCGCGTGATGGTGACCGGGGTCGTGCCGGTGTTCTTGAGGATGACCAGGAAGGGCAGGACGTAGTCCGGGAGACTCCGAGGCCGCCCTTTCCATGCCTCGGCCTCGACGGAGATGCGGAGGGACGGCATCTCTTGCACGATGGCGCCGGTCCCGGTGGGTGTCTGCGGGCGGAGCATCGGCCCGGCGCAGGCCGCGATGAGGGCCAGCGCCGGAAGCATCGCCAGCGAGCGCCAGGGGCCGGCTTTTCCCTTGACACGCGAGAGGCGCCCGAGTAGGTTCGTCGCCGGTGCGGACGCCTCCTGTCCCATCCCATCGCGACTCGAGATTCCGCAGACGGCGTGACCCGTTTGCTTCCCCTGGGCAAGACGCATGGCCGAGATCGTTCCCTTCCGCGCCCTACGCTACAGCCCGCGGTTCGTCCCCGACCTGAAGCTCGTGGTTGCGCCTCCCTACGACGTCATCTCGCCGGAGGCGCAGGAGCGGTACCACGCCAGGCATCCCCACAACGTGGTCCGGTTGATCCTGTCCAAACAGGGCGAGGCAGGGACGCCGGACCAGGACCGGTACGCACGGGCCGCCCGGACGTTCACCGCCTGGCAGGTTGAGGGGATCCTTGCCCGCGACCCGCAGCCGGGCATCTATGTGTCCGAGCAGGAATTCTCGCTCGGCGAGGCGCATCGCGTCCGGCGGCGGGGCTTCACGGCGCTGGTGCGCCTGGCGCGCTACGACGAGAAGATCGTGTTCCCGCACGAGCGCACCTTCGCCAAGTACCGGGAGGACCGGCTGCGCCTCATGCGCGCCTGCCCCGCCAATCTGGATCCCGTCTTTGGCTTCTATCCGGGCCCCGACGGGCCCATCCGGGCCATCCTCGACCGCTGCGTGGAGGCGGACCCCCAGGTCCAGCTCGTCGACGAGGACGGCATCCGCCATCGGATGTGGATCCTCCGGGAGCCGGCCAGCGTGGCGGGGCTGGTCCAGGCGCTCCGGGACAAACCGATCATCATTGCGGACGGCCATCACCGATACGAGACGGCCCTGGCGTTTCGCGACGAACGTCGGATGCGGGACAATGTAGCCGTCGGGGCCGAGCTGCCACGCCTGCATGACTTCGTCCTCATGTACCTGGTGAGCGCGGAGGACCCGGGCCTCGTTATCCTGCCGACCCATCGGGTGATCCGGCAGCGCCCGGTCGTGACGCAGGATGGGTTGCGCCGGGCCCTGGAGCGCCATTTCCGCATGGAGGTGTTCCCACTGGATCCGGGAAATCCGGTGATGTCGCTTCGCATCGCGCTGGCAGACATTCACCGGCGCCGCCGCGACGCCGTGGTCTTCGGCCTCTACGCGGGGGGCCGGGAACTTATCGTGCTGGATCTCAGCGATACGACCGTCGTTCGCGACCTGGTGGCAACCGGCCACTCGTGGGTGTTCGCGCGACTTGACGTGGCCATCCTGCACCGCGTGGTGATCGAGCAGATCCTGGGGATCCGGTCCGCGGGGCAGGCGGACGATAGCATCCACTACACCCGGGACGAGGGCCAGGCCCTGGCGGCGGTCGCCTCGGGAGAGGCGCATCTGGCGCTGTTCCAGAATCCGCCGCGCGTGGAGCAGGTCCAGGCGGTGGCCTTGGCCGGCGAGCGGATGCCCCAGAAGTCCACCTTCTTCTACCCCAAGGTTCTCAGCGGGCTGGTCATCAACCCGCTTGACCCGACTGAACCGGTGCCCGCCTGGGGCTCCCCCCACACCGCCGGCATTCACTCCTGAAAGCAATCGCCGCACGGCGCCCCTCACTCGCCGGGCGCGTGGCCGACCTGGTCGCTCGGCCCGATGTCGCGCCTCCAGGCGGCGCTGGCCGGCCCGCCCGGCGAGGCGTCCGGAGCCGGAGGCAGCCCTCTCCTCAGCTCCTCGATGGCGCGCTCGAGCTCGGTCACATGGTCCAGCAGGAACTGGAGCGTCTTGGTCACCGGGTCGGGCAGGTCGGTCATGTTGAGGTCGATGCCCCGTTCCACCTTCCTGCCGTCCCGGTGCGTGACCCGGCCGGGGACGCCGACCACGACGGAGTTGGACGGGACTTCCTTCACCACCACCGACCCGGATCCAATCCGGCTGTTGTCGCCCACGGTGAACGGCCCCAAGACCTTGGCCCCCGAGCCGATCACGACGTTGTTGCCGATGGTCGGGTGGCGCTTGACCTTCTCCAGGCTGGTGCCGCCCAGGGTGACCCCCTGGTAGATCGTCACGTTCTCCCCGACCTCGGCCGTCTCGCCGATGACCACGCCCATGCCGTGATCGATGAACAGACCGGGTCCCAGCCGGGCGCCGGGATGAATCTCGATCCCGGTCAGGAACCGTCCCAGGTGGGAGAGGAGGCGCCCGAGGAACTTCAGGTGATGATTCCAGCACCCGTGGGCCAGGCGGTGGATCCAGATGGCGTGCAGGCCAGGGTAACAGACCAGGACTTCGGGCAGGCTGCGGGCGGCCGGGTCGCGTTCGAAGACCGCACGGATATCACGCCGGAGCGTGTCGAACATTCCCGCCCCCGATCCGGAGTGCAGGCCGTCCTAGGGGTGGGCGGCGATACAGGCGTTCAGCTCCTGCACGAGCTGGTCGGTGTCCAGGCCGTGAATGACCGCGCCCTGCTCGATGTTGTCGTACTGGGCCGCAGAGCATCCCAGACATCCCACGCCGTACCGGCTGAAGACCTGGATCGTCTCTGGGAATTGCTGGATGACCTCCTCGATGGTCATGTCCTTGGTGATCCGCATCGTACCGCTCCTCTCGAGGCTGCGGAGTGGCGGTTCACGCCATAGCCGGGACGAACGGCAGGAGATCGCCGCATAGGATAGGGGCTCCCCCCGGAGGTGTCAAGCCGCCGGACGCTCGAGGAGCCACGGCCCGACGGAAAACTCCCTCGAAGCCGCCCGCTCGGGCTTTCGGGCGGGCATGCCTTCCCTCAGCGGGTCGGCGGCGCGATCCGGGAAGCACGCAGGAGATACCCAATGGTGTTCCTGACGAACAGGTTGAGATCCTTCATTCCGGCGAACTCGTTGAGATCGAAGGCGATGCCCAGGACGCGGCCGGCGCCCGCGGCTACCTCGGCGATCAGGGGATAGGGGTAGGATCCGCCGCCGCCGCCCCCGGTGCCCGCCGCGCGGCCCGCTGCCGAGCCGCCGCCGGCAGCCTGCATGATCTCCGTGGCGTCTCCCCGCGGGTTCATGTCATTGAGATTCCCGACCGTGATGAAGTTGACGCCTGTCAGGATCGCGTGGCCGGGCTGGATGAGCACCGGCGGCCGGAACGGCGTGAACCGCCAATCGCCGGCCGAGCGGATCTGGAACGGAATGATGGAGGCAACCGCCTGGTAGCCACCGCTGCCGAAGGATTGTGCCCCCCCGGTGATGAGGAGCGCCCCGCCGTCGTTCACGTACTGCACCAGGCCCTGCTGGACCGGTCCAGGCAACGCGGGGAAGGCCACGTTCGCCGACACGACCACGGAGAAGTCCTTGAGTTGGAATTTATCCAGGGCGGTTTTCACCTCGGCGCCCGTTGCGGCCTGGATGTCCTTGGCATCGAGAAAGCCGGCGTTGCCCAGGGCCAGGATCATGCGGGCCGACTGGGCCGCGGCCACGGAAGGCAAGCAACCCAGGGCCAGAAGGAGTACGATTCCCACGACCAGTCGCGTGCGCATCTTAGAGCTCCTCTCGTTGATGTTCCTCTGCCGGTAGACCTAAACTATACACACCCGCCAGGGCGAAGTAAAGGCCAAGGGGAGCGGCGATTCTCTGTGGACCGTTGACGCTGCGCGATTGCCGTCACGATTTTCGCGTTGACTTTCCCGCACGCGTCGGCTAACTTAACCGACGCTTCTCCCGCCGGGGGCCTCATGCGTCCTGCAGTCAAGCTCACTCGCATTGCCGCGTTGCTCTGCCAGGCCTACGGTCCTTGTCGTCCGGCGCGCCGCCGGGATAACCCGCTGGATACCCTGGTCCACACAATCCTCTCGCAGAACACCAGCGACGTGAACAGCGACCGGGCGTATGCGGCCTTGCGCCGGCGGTTCCCTAACTGGGGGGACTTGCACCGGGCCCCGTTGCGGACGCTGATCTCGACCATCCGGTCGGGCGGGCTGGCCAACATCAAGGCGGTCCGGATCAAGGCGCTCTTGGAGGAAATCTGGGCGGAGCAGAGGCACTTCGACCTCAGCTTTCTTCGCGACCTGTCGGACGAGGAGGTGCAGGCGTACCTGGCGCGCTTCAAGGGTATCGGCAGCAAGACCATCGCCTGCGTCCTCCTGTTCGGCATGGGGCGGCCGGCCTTCCCGGTGGACACCCACGTGTTTCGCGTCTCCCGGCGCCTCGGGATTCTGGACGGCCGGATCACGCCCGAGAAGGCTCAGGAGTTCCTGGAGTCCCGCACCCCTCCGGGCGATCGCCACGCCCTCCACCTTCACCTGGTCCGGCACGGGCGCCAGGTCTGCAAGGCCCAGCGCCCCCTGTGCGCGGAATGCGTGCTGGCCCGCGTCTGCGACTCCGTGCGCGCTTGAGCCATGGGCTCGCTCCGCTTCCGGTGACGCGCCTCATAGACTGGGACGCCAGCGGGGGCCTGCGTATTCAGGGCTGGAACGGATACGCAGAGCCGGCGTCATTCCGCGGAGAGGCTCGCCGGCGATCCTCGCCTCGGCCTTTCTTCGGAACGGAGTTGACAGAGGTCGGTCAATCTGGTAGGAAGAGCAGCACGCGGGTATCGTCCAATGGTAGGGCACAGGCTTCCCAAGCCTGGGATGCGGGTTCGATCCCCGCTACCCGCTCCACCGATTCGGATGGAGGGGCTTCGGGGGACACCGGAGCCCCTCTTGCTGTCTCTGGGGAGGGCTCGGGGATGATGTCGATAGTTTGGGGCCGGGTCCCGTGGCTCTGGGGGATGAGGACTTCGAGCGTATCCGGCGCGGCCTGTCGGCCTGGGGATGCATGTGATAGCGAGATCCTCCCCGCGCGTCCGGATTGCCGCGACGGGGAGGCGATGAGGAGCCTGTGAGGCTGCCACCTGGGAAAGTGAAGGAGGCGATTGCCGACATCCTCCGCCAACGGATCGCGCAGAAGGCGGACCGTCCGGACTTCCGGCAAGCGGCGGTTCTCCTCCCCCTGTACCTGAACGAGGCGGGGCCGCATCTCGTCCTCACCAAGCGGACGGAGCTGGTCCCGACCCACAAGGGTCAGATCAGCTTTCCGGGCGGCGGGTTCGAGGAGGCGGATGGAGACCTGCTGACCACTGCGCTGCGAGAGACCCAGGAGGAGATCGGGCTTCGACCGGAGGATGTGGAGATCGTCGGCACACTCGACGACACGGTGACGGTGACCTCGCGGCACGTGGTCCGACCCTTCGTGGGCTTTATTCCCCATCCATACCCCTTCCGCCTGGACCCCTTCGAGATCGAACGGCTGATCCATCTCCCGATGTCCGCCTTGCTGTGTGGCGCGCCATTTCGGGAGGAGATGTGGGAGCGAGAGGGCCGTCCTGTCACCGTCTTCTTCTATGATCACGATGGTGACACGGTCTGGGGGCTGACCGCCAGGATCTTGAAGCAGTTCATCGAGACGGTGGGCAGGCCGCTGCGGGAGCGGGGTCTTCTGAATTGCGAGGCGTCATCCATGGGGAGTGGGGTGTGATGCCGGGCAACCGGGTCGAGAATCAGACGCGAAGAACAGAGAGCGCAGGAATCACCGCTTGGGTCGAGTCCGGGGCATGAGACCGGGAAGCAGGCTGTGACTGCGAATCAGGCACGCGCCTGCCGCCTGACCCCTTCCCGCAAGAGCGTCCCGAGGGGGCGCCGTTCGACCAGGACGAAGCCTTTGGCCTCGCTCCGATACTCCCACCGCTCAAGAACTAAGGGATGCAGGTCCAGGTAGAACTTGCTCCCGAACTCCGAAACAACCTGATTGATGATGGCCGCCGCCTCGCGCTCCTGGTACTGCCCAAAGAGGCCGAACCGGATCGTGCGGGCACCTTGGTTCACCGTGATGGAGGGAAAGTCCGCGTGGTACTCGTCCGGCTGACAGACAAATCCGCCCGCTACCGCGTTGACGGGTCCCACATTGTCAAACAGGTGCTCCATGATCGAAGGGACATTCCACTGTCCCACGACCGCATAAGAGACGCCGAAGCCGCAGGGATTCAGTCCCGGCGAGGTGGAGCCCCCTTGCGGCTCGACCCGGTAAATCTGCTTGCAGCGCATGCAGGCGACCAGGCTGCCGAAGGTGCCGTCACACCGAATCTCGACGCTGAGGCGCGAGCTACACGTCGGGCAATTTCCGACCAACTGGGAACGGTCCGAACTCAGCGTGACCTGGACCGTCCCCGCAATGATCTGTCTTGAGCCCACTGGTTTCATGGTTGCTTCCAGGAAACGTGATCGTCGAGCAAAGCCCGCCTCTGCTT
>CAZXXV010000076.1:0-12067 GCA_964644725.1 uncultured bacterium | reverse complement strand
GGGCGAGCATCTGAGCGGCGGCGAGCTGCAGATGCTGGCCATCGCCCGGGCCCTGATGGGCAACCCGCACCTCCTCCTCCTGGACGAGCCGTTCGAGGGCCTGGCCCCGACCGTCGTGGAGGGGCTGTGGAAGGCTCTGGCGGAGATCCGCGGCAGCATGACCCTGCTCCTGGTGGAGCAGAACGCCGACCTGGCCCTGGCGCTGGGCGATCGGGCCTTCGTCATCAACAACGGCGCGATCGAGCATTCGGGCCCGAGCCAGGCACTGCTCCACGACTTCGACCTGCGGGTGAAGCTGCTGGGCGTGTAGGGCGGCGACGCGGTCCAGGCCGCGCTCCTCCCGTCGAAAGTTCCCTCCCCCGTCGAGGGCCGGACAGAGCCACCTCGATCCACGTCGGTCGTCGATTCCTTTCACCCCTCCCGGCCTGTCCCCCGTATACCCATGAGGGTGGGGGGGTCGGACCGTCGAGTGGGGCTTCCGCCGGCTGCATTGAAAGGTGTCGGTTCGCCTGCCGCGCGACCCCTTCCCGGGCCTCAACATTTTTTCCTTGACAGCCGATTGGACTTGTCCTAGTGTCCTAGGACAATAGGACGAAGGACGGGCCATGGACCTCACGGTCAACCGACACAGCCAGCTTTCGATCCACGTCCAGCTCAAGGCGCAGCTCACCCACCTGATCGAGGTGGGGCAGCTTGCGCCGGGGTCGCAATTGCCCACGGTGCGCCAGTTGGCCGGCTTCCTGCGGATCAACCGCAACACGGCGGCCCGGGTGTTCGCCGACCTGGAGCGGGAGGGGTATGTGATGTGCGAGAAGGGGCGGGGGACCTTCGTGGCCCAGCCGCGGGCCGGAAGCGGGGCGGCGCCGCCACGGATGAGCACCCTGGCCCGGCTAGTGGACGAAACCCTGGCGCAGGCCCAACGGCTCGGTTTCAGTGGCCCGGAGTTTGCCGCGGCGCTCTACACCCGCGCCCACGCGGCGCCCGCCCCGGAGCCGGGCAAGCTGCGGGCGCTCTTCACGGAGTGCAACCGGCCACAACTCCGGCAGTTCAGCCAGGAGTTGGAGCGGACCCTGCCGCTCTCTGTGGATGCACTCCTCGTGAAGGACCTCGAACGAAGGTACCGCCAATCGCCGGCCTTCCTCCGGCGATACGCCCTCGTGATCACGACTTTCTGGCACATCCACGAGGTGCAAAACCTGCTCCGGAAGGCGGACATCGAGGTCGTGGGGCTGATGGCCGAGGCCAGCCTGGAGACCCTGATGCGCCTCATGGCCCTGCCCGAGGGGACCAAGGTCGGGGTGGCCTGCCACGAGTGGACGGGAAGCGAGAACGTGAAGCTGTCCATCGAGAACGCGGGCCTCAAGAACATCCAGCTCGTCATGGGATGCGGCGCCGAGCCGGAGAGCCTGAAGCGGATGCTGAAGGAGGCCCGGGTCGTGGTGTGCTCCGGCCTCGTGGACGGCAAGGTCCGGGCCCTGGCGCCGAAGGGGACGGAGATCATCGTGGACAATCGGACCCTGGACAAAGGCGGGATGGAAATGCTGCGGCAGCGGCTGGCCCAATTGGCAGCCAGGGTCGAGGACCGGAGGGGGCAGCGTGGCAGGCGCTGAGGGGCGGAAGGCGGCCATCCCGCTGGTTCGGATCTACCTGCTGCTGCTCCTGGCCATCGTGCTGTGGGGTGGATCGCCAGTGGCGGGGAAGCTCGCGGTCCGGGAGATACCCCCCGTCACCGTCGGCGTCCTCAGGTACGGCGCGGCATCCCTCGTCCTATTCACCCTATTCAGCGGCCGCCTGCCTGCCTGGAGGGAAATAGGCCGCAGGGATCGATGGATCCTCGTGAGCGTGGGAGCCCTGGGGATATTTCTCAACCACATCCTGTTCTATGTGGGTCTCGTCCTTGCGCCGGCCTCTCACGGGGCGATCCTCTCGCCGACCACCAGCCCGATCTGGACCATGCTTTTGGCGACGCGGTTCGGAGGGGAGAGGGTCACGAGGGCGCAGATCGCCGGCATGACGCTCTGCATGGTCGGAGTCGTCCTCGTCACCTGGCCTGGCAGCTCGGCTGTCACGATGACCGGGATGGTTCTCCTGGGGGATGTGCTCTTTCTCATGAGCGGCCTGGCCTGGGGGACGTACTCGTTCCTCACCAAGATGGCGATGCGGGGCCTGAGTGCGATGGCCACGCTCGCCTACGGGATGGCGATCGGGTCCGTGCTCCTGGTTCCGGTGGCACTCCTCGAGCGTCCGTGGGGCTCCCTCGCCGGCGCCTCGTTCGCGGCCTGGGCCTCCGTCCTGTACGTCACCGTGGCAGCCACGTTGCTGGCGTCCTTCTGGTGGAACCTGGCGATCCAGCGTATGGGAGCAGGGCGGACGGCCGTGTTCGGGAACCTGACGCCCGTGTTCGGGGTCCTGCTGTCCTGGTGGATGCTGGGAGAGCGTTTGACGCCCATCCAGCTTCTTGGCGGCCTCCTGACCGTGGCCGGGGTGTGGGTGTGCCAGGGACCGGCCGCGATGCAGGCCGCCTGGCGACAGGCCAGGGTTCGTCTCAGAGGTGCAGGGGCGCCTGAGCCGGAGAAACGGTGAGCGTGAAGAGAAAAGTGGAAGGCAAAGGGGAGGAGATGACCGTGGTGGATTACTCGGAGTTTCCAATTCGCGATCAAGACGGAGACACGAGGCAAACGCTGGACCTGCTGCAAGGATGGAGACCGGTCTCGCGAGGATCGTTCCGGTCGCGTCTGGGCCGGGCGCTCGTGGCGGTCGGAGAGCGTCTCCGGCAGGGTAAGCCAGCCCGCAGGCCAGGACTCGCCTCCTCGTCACAGTGCGCACTGAGGTAAGGGCTTTAGGCAGATGGCCGAGGTGCCAGCTCCCGCGATCTCGCAGGCCCTCAAGCGCCGGTGGGCCCATTTCATCAAACAGGTTTACGAGGCCGACCCGCTGCTGTGTCCCCAGTGCGGCGGGCCGATGCGAATCATCGCGTTCATTGACCAAGCCGCGGTCATCGAGAAGATCCTCACCCACCTCGGGCTCTGGCCCGCACACGCGCACAGCCCTCCGGCGGGGTACCCGTTGCCGTTTTCTCTGCAACGGGTCGTCGCAGCATAGGCGTCCAGCGCGGCCTCACCGAACGGTGTCGTGCGTCCGGGTCCGCTCGCGTGGTCCCTCACCAGCCCTCTGGCCCGTCTGTCCTCCCCGCCACCGGTCCTCGGAGCAGTTTCGGCTTGACACCACTCCCCCGGCTGGGGCATGCTGTTTTTATCACCCTATCACCTGTAGCTCTCGGCGATCCCCTGGCCTGCGCCCCGATCGTGAGGCCGCGCGGCCCTTAAGCAGATTCCTGTCACCCCAACCCATCTGGGGTCCTTGATGACGTCGACGGCGAGTTCTGGAGCGCGGCGACGAACCCGCCGTGACCTCACCGGGTTCGCCTGCAGCCGGATCAAGGACCTGAGCCTCCGGTGCGAGGTCAGGCCCGGGCAGAAGCTCACCCAAGAGGATCTGGCCCGGCGCCTCGGCGTCAGCCTGACCCCGGTCCGGGCGGCGCGCGAGGTCCTGAGGGTGGAGAAGGCGATCAAGTAGCGCGACAAAGCCTTCCGCCGGGTCCTGGAGGCGGCCTGGCTTCGAGTGCCCTCCCCAAGAGAGTAAGGTTTCGGAGCGTAGAAAGGGAGGGCGCGTTGTTTGTACGAGGTGCTTGGAAGGAGATGGTCTCCGGGCAACAGCAGTAGAGCAGCAGAAAGGAGAAAACCATGCCTGAGAGAATCAAGACCAAGCGACTCAGCCGACGGGAATTCATCAAAGCCAGCGCCGTGGCAGCCGGGGCCGCGGCCCTGTCGCCCACATTGGCGACCGCACAGGCGCCCCGGCCCAAGGCGGTGCCCCGGAACCGAACGTTGATCTTGACGTGGATTGGCAGCCGCGAGGGCCGGTGGGTCGACTATGACTTGTGGAACCCCTACTCCATCGGGTCCAATCACCAGAACGGGCCAGGGATACTCTACGAGCCCCTGGCCTACTACAGCGCGTTCGGTGACAAGGAGTACCTCTGGCTGGCGGAGAGCTACAAGTACAGCCCCGACTTCAAGGAGCTGACCATCAAGACCCGCGCCGGCATCACCTGGAGCGATGGCGTGCCGTTCAGTGCGGAGGATGTGGCCTACACCCTCAACAGCCTCAGAGACCTGGGCCCGAAAGTCCGCTGGGGCGTCGACGTCCAGCAGTTCATGCAGGAGGCGCGGGCCACCGACGCCAACACGGTGGTCGTCAAGTTCAAGATTCCTTCCCCCCGTTTCTTCTACTTCATGACCTACAAGTACGATATCGGGGTCTACATCGTCCCCAAGCACATCTTCCAGGGCCAGGACTGGACCACGTTCAAGCATTTCGACGTGGCCAAGGGCTGGCCGGTCACCACCAGCCCCTGGAAAGTGGTCTTCAGCTCCCCCGAACAGAAAATCATCGATCGGCGGGACGAGTGGTGGGCGGCCAAGGCCGGCCTGGCGCCTATGCCCAAGGTGGAGCGGAACATCTGGCTCCCGAACGCCGGCGAGCAGCAATCGGCCCAGGGGCTGATCACAAACCAGATTGACTATGGCTGGTCCTTGCTGCCAGCCACCTTCCCGACGATGTTCCGACAGAACCCCAAGATCACCACCCACTCGGGTCAGAAGCCCCCCTATGGCTACATGGACTGGTGGCCGCTTTCCTTGTACGTCAACAACGAGCGGCCGCCGTTCAACGACAAGGAGATCCGCTGGGCGATCAGTTACTTCATTGACCGGCAGCAGATCGTCGATGTGGGGTATGTCGGGGCCTCGATACCGTCACCGCTCCCGCTGCCTGAGTATCCTCCCTTGCGTCCCTACATGGACTCGGTGAAGGATCTGCTGGCGAAGAACAACACGCTGGAATTCAATCCCAAGAAGGGTGAAGAGATCTTCACCCGGAAGGGCTGGAAGAAGGACAGCGCGGGATTCTGGGTAGATGCCCAGGGCAATCGCCTCAAGCTCGACATCATTGGTTTTGGGGGTAGCGGTCCCGCGATTGGGCCCGTGATCACGGAGCAGTTGAGGCGCCAGGGGGTCGACGCCAGCATGAGCCTGCCGCCAGACTTCGACGACCGGTTCCAGAAGGGGCAGTACACCGGGTCGATCTACGGCCACGGCGGGAGTGTGAACGACCCGTACCACACCCTCAGGCTCTACCAGAGCGTGAGCGTGGCGGTCCCGGGCGGCCACCTGGTCAACTTTGCTCGGTGGAAGAACGAGGCCTACAACAAGATCGTCGACGACGTGTACGTCACCGACATGAATAACAAGGCCAAGCTCATGGAGCTCTTCCGCAAGGCCATGGAGATCTGGATTCCCGAACTGCCGGACATTCCGCTGGTGCATAACATTCACCGAGTCCCTATGAATACCACGTACTGGACGAATTGGCCCACGGAGCAGAACCCATACGTCAACGGCGCCTTCTGGCACTTGACGTATGCCATGGTTCTCTGGAACCTGCAGCCGACCCAGTAGAAGAATTGGTGCAACCTGGCTGAACAGCCGCGGGGGCGGGCCGGCCGGCCCGCCCCCGCAACGGAGAAGCAGTGCGAGCCGACTACCTGGCGAAGCGCTTCGGCGTTTTTCTACTTATCGTGTGGCTGGCGGCTAGCCTCAACTTCTTTCTGCCCAGATTGTCCGGGATGGACCCCGTCCGGCAGAAACTACTGGCGCAGGCGCAGCTCGGCGGTTACGTCCAGACGGGTATCGAGGCAATGGTGAAGGAGTACGAGCAGCGGTTCGGCCTGAACAGGCCCCTGTGGCGCCAGTACCTTACCTACCTCTCCGATGTGAGTCGGTTGAATTTCAACTACTCCATAGCAAACTACCCGAGAACGGTGAACGAGATCATAGCCGAGGCGATTCCCTGGACCGTCGGCCTTCTGGGCACAACGACTCTACTCTCCTTCAGCATCGGGACATTCCTGGGCGCGCTCTTGGCCTGGCCTAGAGCGCCCAGGTGGATGCGTTGGCTCATGCCTCCGTTGTGGGCTCTTCACGCTATTCCATTCTTCCTCTTCGGGCTCATCCTGATGTACCTTCTGGCGTTCCGGATCAGATTGTTGCCGATGTTCGGCGGCTACAGCGCCGGCGCCTTTCCGGCCCTGACCCTGGAATTCGTGGGCGATGTGATCAAGCACTCGATCCTGCCCGCGATGTCCATTGTCCTCGTGGCGACGGGAGGATGGGCGCTGGCGATGCGCGGGATGATGGTCACAACCCAGGGCGAGGACTACGTGATCTTCGCCGAGGCCAAAGGGCTGAAGAGCCTCACCATTTTCCTTCGCTACTGCGTTCGGAACGCGATCCTCCCCCAGACCACTGCCCTGGCTCTGGCCCTGGGACAGATACTCTCTGGGGCGGTCCTGGTCGAGGTGATCTTCGGCTACCCCGGCGTCGGGACGCTCCTTTTCCTCGCTATTCGGGAGAACGACCACTTCCTCATCCAGGGGATCGTCTTCACTGTCATCGTGGCGCTGGGGCTGGCAACTTTGCTTCTCGATGCGATTTACCCCTTGCTCGATCCCCGGATCACCTACCGGAGGAAATAGTCCCACCATGGGGCAAGCGACGGCACCACCGAGACCCACGCCGGGGACTGCACGACCGGGAAAGTTGGCGGCTCTCTGGCGCTATATGCGCCGCAACATCTCGCTTGTCATAGGAATCGTTCTTCTTTCGGGGCTGGTTCTGTTTGTGGGAATAGGCCATATCGTCGTGGACACGAGTAAGTCCAGGGCATTGTCGGCGCCCGCCATGAAACCACCCTCCTTCCAATACCCCTTTGGCACAGATCGCCAAGGCCGAGACTTGCTGGCCGTTATGGTGGCCGGCACACCGCTCACCTTGCGGATCGGGTTCATCGCCGGCTTTCTTGGCGTCGGCGTAGGAGCAATCCTGGGATTTGTTTCCGCGTACTACCGGGGAAAGGTCGACGTCATCATTCGAGGCATCGCAGACATCGGCCTCACTGTGCCAGGGCTGCTGGTGCTGATCATCATTGCGGTCTCGATCAAGGAAGGCCTGACGGTCGATCAAATGGCTATTATCGTAGCCTCCCTGGCGTGGCTGAACCCTACTCGAACCATCAGAGCCCAGGTTCTGAGCCTCAGGGAGCGAGGCTACGTCGAGGTGGCTCGCCTTTCGGGCATGAGTGGACCGGAGATTATCTTCAAGGAAATGATGCCCAACCTCCTGCCCTACTTGGCGGCGACGCTGGTGAACACCGTGTCCAACGCCATCCTGGCCTCCATCGGCCTGGAGGTCCTCGGGCTCGGGCCCATCGAATCCCCAACCCTGGGGATGACGCTGTACTGGGTCAACTATAACGCTGCCCTCCTCAACGGCTGGTGGTGGTGGTGGACGGCGCCCATCGTCATCATCCTCGTCGTTTTCCTCGGTCTCTTCTTCCTTACCGTGGGATTAGATGAAATCGCGAACCCCAGGCTCAGGAGGGCGGTATGAAGGCAGACGTCCTCCGGGTGCAAGGTCTTCAGGTGTACTACCACACCCCACTTGGCGCTGTAAAAGCCGCGGACAACATCAGCTTCAGCCTCAAAGCAGACGAACGGCTTGGCTTCGCCGGGGAATCCGGCTCAGGCAAGTCCACAATGGCTCTCGCCATCCTCCGCATGATCAAGCCCCCGGGCCAGATCGAAGCGGGGGAGGTCTGGCTGGACGGCCTCAACTTGATGACCCTCTCCGAGGAGGAGATGCGACAGGTGCGGTTGGCCCGGATCGCCCTGGTTCCTCAGGGTTCGATGAACTCGCTGAATCCGGTGACGCGGATCAAGGAGCAGATTGCTGACGCGCTGACGGACCACGGTGTACGGATGTCCAAGCGACAAGTGGAGGAGCGGGTCCGCGACCTCCTACAGTCGGTAGGTCTGAGGCCAGAAGTCGCCAACATGTTTCCCCACGAACTGAGCGGTGGTATGAAACAACGGGCCTGCATTGCCATCGCCATCAGCTTACACCCCAAGGTGATCATCGCCGACGAGCCCACCAGCGCCCTGGATGTGGTGGTGCAAAAGCAGGTGATGGAGACGCTGGCGAGGGTGCAGAAAGACCTGGAAGCCTCCGTGATATTGGTGGGGCACGACATGGGGGTGGTGGCGCAGTTCGTGGACCGACTCGGTGTTATGTATGCAGGGAAACTGGTGGAGGTCTCTCCGGTACGAGACATCTTCACGAAGCCACTCCACCCGTATACCCAAATGCTCATCGCCAGTCTTCCGTCGCTAGAACAGAAAGGTACTTTCCAGGGCATCCCAGGACTCCCCCCGCTGCTGCGGGACCTTCCGCCAGGGTGTGCGTTCCATCCTCGATGCCCCTACGCCTTCGATCGTTGTCAGACGGAAGAGCCACTCTCCAGAGAAGCGCGGCCGAATTGCTGGGCGGCGTGCCACTTACTGTCATGACGACGCTGCTTCAGGCCAAGCGCCTGACCAAAATCTTCGGTGGAGGCTTATTCGATCGGAACTCCATCGTTGCCCTCGAGGGTTTCTCGATGGCCATCGACGGCGACCGGCCCTCCATCACCGCGGTGGTGGGGGAAAGCGGCAGCGGAAAGACTACGTTGGCCCGTCTTCTGCTGGGTTTGGTAACGCCGACGCGAGGGCAGGTCCTCTATAAGGGGCAGGACCTGCAGAGAATGGCGCACGCGGATTGGCGAGCCTTCCGCCGCGATGTTCAAGTCATCTTCCAGGACCCCTACGAGGTGTACAACCCTTTTTACCGGGTCGACCACGTATTGACCACGCCCGTGTCCAAGTTCAAACTGGCCTCCTCCAAGGCAGAAGCACGAGCCTTGATCGAAGATGTTCTGAAGGCCGTGGGGCTGCGCTCCGAAGAGACCCTGGGCCGTTTCCCGCACCAGTTGAGCGGTGGGCAGCGCCAGCGGGTGATGGTGGCGCGGGCACTTCTGTTGAGACCCCGCCTGATCCTGGCCGACGAACCAGTGTCGATGGTGGACGCTTCCCTACGAGCCAGCATCCTTGGCTCGCTGCGCAACATGAACCTGGAACTCGGCATTTCCATCATGTACATCACCCACGACCTAGCGACTGCGTATCAGATCAGCGAGAATATCGTCGTGCTGTATCGCGGCTCCGTTGCAGAGGCAGGTGATGTGGAACTCGTGGTCAAGCATCCGCAACATCCGTACACGCAGCTCCTCATTTCATCCATCCCCTTGGCCAGCGCCGAGCGGACCTGGACCACCGGGACCGTCGTGGGCCCCGCTGGGCTCCAGGCCGCCGGTAGTGCCGGGTGCAAGTTTGCCGACCGTTGCCCATTCGCAACATCGCCTTGCCTGCAGGCTGCGCCACCGCTATTCCAGACCAATCGTTACCGAGTAGTATCCTGCTACCTGTACCAAAGTGCTCCCGCGCTCTCAGTGGAAGAGATGGTGAAAGCTTTTGCTGAGCCGGCCAAGCTATCGCGCGTGGGTTCGTCCGGCGCCCCGATGACAGCATAGAAGGGGTAGCAGCGATCACGGGTGAGGCTCTCCAGAGACCGTCGGGCTGGCAATCCGCCCGAATTCCAAGGATCTCTGGCCCGAGCTTGACGAGCTGGGCAGGCCGCGTGAGCGCCGGCGGATCCTCGCGGGTCGCACGATCTGGGTCAGCGCCGCGTTGCAGTAGCAGCCGGGGAACCGCGTGGGTGTTGTTCCCTCCTGACAACCTCAGGACCAATGCGGAGGACGTAATCGTGACCGAATCCCTATGGTCTGCGATACGACCGATTCGGCTCGGGATCATCGGCACTGGCCTGGCCGTGAAGAAGCTCCACTGGCCGGCCCTCGCCAGGATGTCGGATCGCTTCATCGTCGTCGCCTTCGCCAATCGGACGCGCTCGACCGCCGAGGAGTTCGCCGCCCTCGCCAATCTCTCGATGGACGACTACTCCTCCGACTACCATGACCTGCTCCGTCGCGACGACGTGGAGGCCGTGCTGATCTGCGTCCCCATCCCGCGGCTCCTCCCCATCACGCGCGAATGTCTCGCGGCGGGCAAGCACGTCATCTGCGAGAAGCCGCCGGGCGTGGACCTCGCTGAGGCCCACCAGTTCATCGCGCTTGCTGACCAGTACCCGTACCAGAAGATCTTGATGACCGAGAACTTCTTCTACCGCGACGACCTGCGCCTGGCCCGCTCGCTCGTGGACGGGGGAGCCATCGGCCGTCCCCGGCTACTTCTCGAGAGATGGGTGCACCAGCTGGTGCCGACGCCTGGCGACTACTCGGGCACCCCCTGGCGCTACAAGCCGGAGTATCGTGGCGGACCTCTTCTCGACGGCGGCGTGCACTCCATCGCGACGATTCGCCTCCTTGGCGGGGATATCACGAGCCTCTACGCCCGAACCGAGTGGATCAACCTGACGATGGATGCCCCGAGCGCCCTGGCGATGACCTTCGGCTTTGCCAGCGGGGGAAGCGGCAACTGCGTCTGGGGCTTTCTTGGCAACCCCGTCCTCGACGAGGTTAGGGACACGCGCCTCTACGGCAGCGAGGGCGCCCTGGTCGCCTCTCGGGGACAGGCTAGACTCATCCACGCCGACGGCTCGACCGAAGAGTATCGGGTTGAGCCGACCGACTCCGGGCACTACAACATGTTCCTGAATTTCCACGACGCCGTCGTGCACGACGAGCCGATCGTGGCCAGCGTCCGCCAGAGCTTCGAGAACATGCTGGTCGTGCTGCGGGCGCTCGAGTCGGCCGAGCTGGGCCATCAGACCGAGGTGGTCGACGCCGGCGTGACGCCCTCGGCGGGAGGGGTTCCCCTCTGGCGGCCACGCGGCGCGAGCGGACTGTTCGAGGGGCTGTCCTGTCAGGTGATACAGGTCCCAGCGTCACGGGACTGATCCGCTCGGGAAGTAGTCCACCGCCTATTGGGTGCAGTCAGAGGCCGAGGTAAAGTCGCTCATCGAGCTCGACAAGCAATAGAAAGGAGAAATCGATGTCGAGACCCAGGATTTACGTGTCCAGGGAAGTGCATCCAAGCGTGCTCGCCCGACTTGGCGAGGTGAGCGAGGCGCGTGCCTGGGAGGGGCCTGACCCGTGCCCCGCTGATGTATTGGAGAAAGAGGTTGCAGACGCCGAGGCCGTCTTGGGCACCCATCGTTGGACGGCCGCGTTGATGGACAAGGCCCCGCGCCTGCGCCTCATCGCCCTTGTCGCGGTCGGATTTGATATGGTGGATATCGAGGCGGCCACTCAGCGGGGCATCCTCGTGACCAACACGCCGGATGTGCTCACCGATACCGTCGCAGACCTGACCTTCGCCCTGATGCTGGCGGCGGCACGGCGGATCTGCGAAATGGACCGGTGGCTGCGCGCGGGGCAATGGAAGGTTGCCGGGGTGACTCCCATGGCGTGGGACGTCCATCATGCGACTCTGGGTATCATTGGGCTGGGCCGCATCGGCTCGGCCGTGGCCCATCGGGCGCTCGCCTTCCACATGAAGGTGCTCTACTACGACACGGTCCGCAAGAGGGACCTGGAGAAGCAGTGGGGCTACCAGTTCGTCGACCAGGAGACCCTGCTTCGGGAGTCGGACTTCGTCACGCTCCACGTACCGCTGCTGCCTGAGACCAAGGGGATGATGGGGGCGGCCGAGTTGGCCCTGATGAAGCCGACCGCGATGCTGATCAACACCGCTCGTGGGCCCGTAGTGGACGAGCGGGCCCTGATCAGGGCTCTCCAGGAGGGTCGCATCGCCGGCGCCGGGCTCGACGTGTACGAGAAAGAGCCGGTCGACCTGGAGAACCCTCTCCTGAAGATGGAGAACGTGGTAACGTTGCCGCACGTGGGAAGCGCAACCGAGGCGACCCGCCGGGCCATGGTTGACCTGGCAACCGACAACGTACTGGCGGTTCTGCAGGGCAAGCAGCCTCTCACGCCTGTCAACCCTGAAGTCCTCTCTAGGCTGAAGAAATGGGGCTCCGTTCCGCGACTGCGTGTAGTCGATCGAGGGTGATTGGGTTGCCTGATGTGCTCGAAGGAACGTGAAAGTGAACAGGAG
>CAZXXV010000075.1:9361-12115 GCA_964644725.1 uncultured bacterium | reverse complement strand
AGAACAGCCGGTCCGGGCCTGGCCGCCCAAGGGCGGGTGAACATCGGCGACCTCCGCTACCAGGGACTTACCCTGAACGCGTTCCAGGCCGACATCCGGTATCAGGACGGGCTAGTCCAGTTTCCCGACGTCCAGGCCAATGTCGCGAACGGGAAGATCCGAGCCAAGGGGGAGGCGGATCTCCGGTCCAAGCTTCCCCGGATTGTCCTGACGTCAAAACTGGACAATCTTGCAACCGAGCCGCTGGTCCGGGCGTTCGCCCTCGGAACCTGGACACTGCAGAGCACGTTGAGCTTCGACGGCACCGCGAACTTCGCCGGCCTCTCCAAGCCTGAGATCCTGGGATCGGCGACCGGCGATGGCTCCCTCCTGCTGAGGGACGGCCGCGTGCTGGGCTACAAGCCGCTCGACCGGCTGTCCGAGGTCATCGCGCCCATCCTGGCGTCCCAGGGCATCCGTGTCCGTCTCAACGAGTTCGAGCAGGTGACCGGTCATTACACGCTGGACAAGGGGGTCCTCCGGACCAAGGACCTCACCCTCACCAAGACAGAGGGGACCGTGACGGCTGCGGGATCGTTGGGCCTCCAGGATTGCAGTCTCAACTTCGACGTGGTGGCGAAGCTAGGGCGCACGACCATTGAGGCCAAGGTGACCGGGACCACGAGCCAGCCGATCGTCTTGCCGAAGCTTGGCCGGATCCAGCGAAAGATCGAGACCGAGCTGGACAAGGCCCTGCCCGGCGAGCAGGGCAAGGTCCTGAAAGACCTGTTCAAAGGGATGTTCGGCAAGTAGCCGTGACCCGGCGACCCCTTCGCGAATCACACGCCATGATTCTCGCCATCGTCACGCCTCACTACTTCCCCTCGGTGCGCGGCAATTCCATCACGGTCCAGCGGATCGAATCCAGTCTCCAGGACCAGGGCCTGAGCGTTCAGGTCTTTTCGCTGGACCGGCAGGACGGCGACGCGATATTGGCGGGCCTCCGCCGCCTCAGTCCAGACTTGGTGCACGGCTTTCACGCCACGGCAACCGGCCCGCTGGTGGTGCAGGCGGCCGGCGACCTGGGCATCCCTGCCGTCGTCACCCTCACCGGGACGGATGTGAACCAGGACCTCTTCGACCCTACCCGCCGGGCCACCGTCCTCGCGGCTCTGGAGGCCGCACGGGCCATCGTGGTCTTCCATGAGGCCATCCGCGACAAGTTACTCCGCGAGGCACCATCCCTCCGCCCGCGGGTCCACGTGATCAACCAGACGGTCCAGTGCGACGAGACCCGCTACGACCTGCGGGGCAAGCTGGGCCTGGACCGTCAGGACTTCGTCGCCTTCCACCCGGCCGGGATCCGCCGGGTGAAGAACATCCCCCTCGTGATCCCGCCGCTCGCGGCGCTGCACCAACGGCACCCGCACCTCCGATACGTCCTGGCCGGGCCGGTCATCGAAGAGGATGAGGGAGAGCGGGTGGAGACCATGCTCCGCCATCTCCCCTGGGTGTTCTACCTCGGCACCGTGAGCCACGAGGAGATCTGCGCCATCCTGTCCCAGATCGAGGTGGTGATCAGTTCGTCCGCGTCCGAGGGGGGGATGTCCAACGCGATCCTGGAGGCGATGAGCAAGGGGGTTCCGGTGCTGGCCTCGGACATCGAGGGGAACCGCACGGTCATCCTGGACGGGCACGACGGGTTCCTGTTCCGGTCGGAGGCGGACTTCCTGGAAAAGCTGGAACGCCTCCTGAACGATCCCGCCCTGCGCTATGCCTTCGGGCGTCGCGCTATGCAGAAGATCGAGACCCACTTCAGCCTCGACGGCGAGATCGGCGGCCATCTCACACTCTACCAATCCCTCACCGTCAGGAAAGGGGTATAGGTCCCATGGACTTGCGGGCCCTGGAGGTCTTCTGCAAGATCGTGGAGCTCCGGAGTTTTTCCCGGGCGGCCGAGGCAGTCCTCCTCACCCAGCCGACGGTGAGCGGACACATCAAGGCGCTTGAGACGGAACTTGGGCTGCGCCTCTTCGACCGGGCGGGTAAGACGGTGACGCCCACCCGGGCCGGCGAGATCCTGTACGGGTACGCCCGGCGCATCTTGGCCCTGCGCGAGGAAGCCCAGCAGGCCGTCAACGAGCACAAGGGAGGCCTCAAGGGGCACCTGGCCCTCGGGGGAAGCAACATCCCGGGCGCCTACATCCTCCCGCCGCTGTTGGCGGCCTTCAAGCGCGAGCATCCGGAGGTGACGATTTCCCTGCACATCAGCGGGTCCCGGGACATCGTGCGGGGCGTGATCGAGGGAACATACGAGGTGGCGATGGTGGGCGCGCGCTTCGAAGAGGGGCGGGTCCATTACGAGCCCTTCGCGCAGGACGAGCTGGTCCTGGCCGTGCCGGCCATGCACCCCTGGGCCACCCGGAGCACGGTGCGCCTGACCGAACTCGCCGACCAGCCCTTCGTCATGCGCGAGCGTGGCTCGGGAACCCGAAAGGTCATGGAGCAGGCCCTGACCGACCACGCCGTGGATCCGGGGAGCCTTCGCGTGGTCCTGGAGGTCACCGGGAACGAGGCGGTCCGCCAGGCTCTCAAGGCCGGCACCGGGATCTCCGTCATCTCCCGCCGGGCCATCGAGGACGACATCCGCCACAAGATGCTGGCGGCCCTCCGCATCCACGGAGTCAGGTTGGTCCGCGATTTCTTCCTGGTCACGCATAAGAGCCGGTCCCGCTCTCCGCTGGGCAAGGCCTTCCTGTCCTTCCTGGAGCAATC
>CAZXXV010000075.1:7243-9261 GCA_964644725.1 uncultured bacterium | reverse complement strand
AGAGCCGGTCCCGCTCTCCGCTGGGCAAGGCCTTCCTGTCCTTCCTGGAGCAATCGGCCTCACGCGGCCCTTGATCTGCATCCGTTGGCGCAGTGCTCACCCTCGGTGGGGGGTCGCCGAAGGGGCCGGCCAACTCTGGGGCCGGAGGTCCGGCGGAGGGCAAATAGAACGACGCAGAATGGGGGAATGCGGAATTACGAAAGCGGGCGGCGGAAGGCAAGGGGAGGACGTTCCCCATCCCCCGACCCCTGATCCCTAGCCCCCGCGACGTGAGGAGCCATGATTGAGGTGCTGGTAAGCGGCTGGTTGATCGGGGTGGCCATCGCTCTGCCTGTGGGACCGGTCATCACGGAGATCATTCGACGCGGCCTGCGGGCCGGGTTTCTCTCGGGATTGATGGTAGGCCTGGGCGCTGCGGCGTCCCATGCGATCCTCGTCTCCCTGACGCTCCTGGGTGTGGTGGCCCTCCTGGATCGGCCGATCTGGCACGCCATCCTGGGCGGCGCGGGAATCCTGGTCCTCGGCTACCTGGGGGTCGATGCCCTGCGGGCCAGCACGGTCCCACCGGATACCGAGGATGCCTCGCAGGCCGGTCGCCCGTTCCTAGTCGGGTTCAGCATCGGGATCTCCAACCCCATCACCCTGCTGTGGTTCCTGACGGTCGGCGGGGCGTTGATCGCGGCGCACGGCGGAGGACGGTCCGGGCTCCTGGCCGTGGCCTTCGGCGTGAGCTTCGTCAGCGGGGTTCTCTGCTGGGATACAGTGGTCGCATATCTGGCCGGCTGCGGCCGGCGCTGGATGGGGCAGAGAACGCTGCGGCTGATCAACACGGTGGCGGGACTGGTCTTCTTCGGCTTTGCCGTTCGCCTGGGATGGAAGCTGGCGCAGACTCTCCAGTAGACCTTTATATGACGAACACCGCCGTTTGTCGTGGATTTCTGAGTCACTATAGTGGCATCTCGCACCGCAAGGACGCAGGGCCGCCTGGAGATGACTGATGCAGCACTTTCCGTTCTTCGAGTTTGCTGGCGAACCGTATGAGGTGGGACGTAGCCATGGAGAGCAGTTGCGCGACGCCATCCATCGACAGCTTGAAGAAACCCTCGACGTTGCCCGCCGACAGGGCGGGCTGAGCCGCCAGCAGGCCCTCGATTGGGCAATGGAACAGTTGCCCAAGATCGAGGCGCTGGGTGGACCCGCCTGGATTGACGAGTTACGAGGCCTGGCTGATGGGGCGCAGATCATCCTGGCGGCCGCGGCGGCCCTCCAGGTGCGGCCGGGAACGGGCTTCGTGCCGGAGGGGTGCACATCCCTTGGCGTATCATGCAACGCCAGCGCGACGGGCCTGCCGCTGGGCGCCCAGAACCGGGATCTGGTGCCGGCGTATCGTGGCCGGATGTGTGTGCTGTTGCTGCGACCACGCGGTCGGCCGGCCCTCCTGATGCACTCCGTGCCGGGCGAGCTGGGGGGCGTGGGGATCAACGAGCACGGCGTGGCCGTGTTCGCCAACTCGCTCTGGCCCCGAGCGGGCCGGAACTGGCAGGCCCCGCCGGTTACGCGCCGGGCGATGCTCGAGTGTGCCTCGGCCGACGAAGCCGCCGAGCATGTGAAGACGATGGACGGCCCTGCGGTTGGGAGCTTTCTCCTAGTGGATCCGGCCGGCCGCATCCGCAACTGCGAAATCCTACCCCAAGCCGTGGCGGTCATTGAGAGAAACCGCGGCGTATTTGCCCACGCCAACAATTGCCTCGACGCATCCGTGAAGCAGCACGAGCTCGAGCGGTTGCCCTCACCCGGATCGCCAGGGCGTTGCACCCGCCTGCAAGCATTGCTGGACGCGGTCGCGGGGCGCATTACCGTCGAGGAGATCAAACGAATGCTCGCCGACCATGCCGGCCGGCCCGAGCCGCTCTGCCGTCATGCAACCAACGCGGCGGAGTGGGAGACAACCTCGGCCCTGATGGCCGAGCCAGCATCGCGGACGCTTCATCTCAGTTACGGTCCGCCGTGTGAAGGAA